>JAEWFB010000110.1 GCA_023389095.1 Actinomycetes bacterium | reverse complement strand
GGGTGCGGATGCGGACCGAGCCCTTGAGACGGGCGACGGCCGGCGCGTCGAGGCGCTCGGTGCTGACGACGTCGAGGACGTCGCCGAGGGCGCGCAGCGTGACGCTCTCCTCGCCGAGCGAGGGGAGCACCCGCTCGATGTAGGCCGTGTAGGCGCCGGACGGGCCGACGACGAGGATGCCGCCGGACTCGAACCGCCGCCGGTCGGAGTAGAGCAGGAAGGCCGCACGGTGCAGGGCCACGACGGTCTTGCCGGTGCCCGGACCCCCGGTGATCTCGGTGACGCCGCGGGCGCTGGCCCGGATCGCCTCGTCCTGGTGGGCCTGGATCGTCGCGACGATGTCGCGCATCCGGGCTCCGCGGGTGCGGGTCAGGGCCGCCATGAGGGCGCCGTCGCCGACGATGACGAGGTCGTCCGGCGCCTCGGGCACCATGAGGTCGTCCTCGACGCCGATGACGGTGGTGCCGCGGCTGCGCAGCACGCGGCGCCGCAGGACGCCCATCGGCTGGGTCGGGGTCGCCCGGTAGAAGGCGGACGCCGCGGGGGCGCGCCAGTCGATGACGAGCGGCTCGTAGTCGTCGTCGCGGACACCGAGGCGCCCGATGTACCGGACCTCGCGGTCGGCGGGGTCCGACGTGCCCGACGTGGGCGCCGTTACGGGGGCGGTCGCCGCGCCGGCGGCCTGCCCGTTGGACGAGCCGTTGGCCTGGGCGCCGTCCGCGCGGAGCATCGCGTGGTCGATGTCGAGGCGGCCGAAGACCAGGCCCTCGTACTGGGTGTCGAGGGCGGTGCGCCGGCGGGCCGCGTGGAACATCAGCGCGTCGCGCTCGAAGAGACCGGCAGCCTCCTCGTAGGCCACCTCGGCCGACTTCGTGATCTGGCCGCGCGACAGTCCCTCGGCCTGCACCGACTCGGCGCGGACGCCGGCCTTGACCAGCTCCTCGTGGACCCGGTCGACGTGCGCCTGCTCGACGGCGATCTCGCGGGCCACCTCGTCGGGGACCGCGGCCGAGGCGCGCTGGGGAGATGCGTTCGAAGTGCTCACTGACATCCATGAACTCGAGAGGCGCCCTGGGCGGCGCGGGAACCATCAAGTCTACTGTCAGGGCATGCGCGAATCGGACTGCATCCCACCCACCGGCGTGCCGCTCGTCGGGCGCGTCGTCCGCCTCGACGTCACCCGCCCCGAGGATGCCGAGGGACTGTTCGCCGTGTACTCGGACCCGCGCTGCTACGAGCAGGGCTTCCTCATGTCGCGACCGCACGAGAGCCTCGCCGAGACCGAGGCGCTCGTCGCCGCGTCGGTCGCGGCCCGAGAGGCCGGGCGCACCTCGTACACGGTGCGGCTCGTCGAGGACTCGCCGCTCGGCGCCGCGGGCACGGTCGTCGGGTCGAGCTCGCTCGGCGACGTCGACCTCGTCCGCCAGCACGTGCACCTCGGCTGGACGATGTACGGCTCGTCGTGGTGGGGCACGGCCGTCAACCCGGAGTGCAAGTTCCTCATGCTCGCCCACGCCTTCGAGACGTGCGGGTTCGGCCGGGTCCGCATCCAGACCGACGTGCTCAACAACCGCTCGCGCGCGGCGATCCTCAAGCTGGGCGCGGTCTTCGAGGGTGTGACGCGTCGCGACGTGCGCCGCGCCGACGGCTCGTGGCGCGACACCGCGGTGCACTCGATCCTCGTCGAGGAGTGGCCGGACGTCCGGCACCGGCTCCGCGAGCGCCTGGCCAGCGTCTCCTGAGACGCGCGTGACGCGTGAGGTCGCCTGCTCACTCGACCGTCGGGAGCCCGAGCCCGTCCCGCCCGATGCGGCCTCACTCCTTCATCGAGTGAGCACTCCGTCACGCGCGCCCCAGGCGTCCCGCGTTTCTCAGCGGTGCACGTCGGCGGCGGCCTCGACGCGTCGGAGGTAGTCGCGCCACCACGCGGCGTCCCCCTCGGGCAGGTTCTCCCGGCCGAGGAAGCGGCCCACGCTGCCGTCGAGCTGCTCGCGGAGGATGTCGGCGTGCCCCGCGTGCCGGGCCGTCTCGGCGATGAGGTGGCCGAGGACGAGGCGCACGTCGACGCGGGCCCGCTCCTCGGGCCACCAGGGCACCCGGCCGGGGTGGTCGAGGCCGAGTGCGACGGTGTCGGCGCCGAAGGCCCAGGCCGCGCGGTAGAGCGCGACGACGTCCTCGCGCGGCTCGTCGGCGAAGGCGTACATGTCGTCGTTGGGCAGCGCGTCGTCGTCCCAGGCCGGCAGCGACGCCGTCACCTCGCGCCCGAACGTCGGTCCCCAGTAACCGAACTCGACGTACGCGAGGTGCTTGACGAGGCCGAGGAGGTTGGTGCCGGTCGGGGTGAGCGGGCGGCGCGCGTCGTGCTCGGGCACGCCCTCGAGCTTCCACAGGATCGCGTCACGGTGCGACTGGAGCGTCGAGACGAGCCATGCCAGGTGGTCGGGAGTGTCGGGAGCGTCGGTGTTCGGCATCGGGACAGCCTCGCAGCCGGGGCACGGGCAGCCAATAGGCTGGGCGCCGTGAAGGTCCTCGTCCTCGGTTCCGGTGCCCGCGAGCACGCCCTCGTCAAGGCCGTCGCCGCCGACCCGGAGGTCGAGGCCGTCATCGCGGCCCCGGGCAACCCGGGCATCGACGCCACGGCCCTCTGCGTCCCCGTCGACGTGCTCGACCCCGACGCCGTCGCGGCGCTCGCGCGTGAGCACGAGGTCGACCTCGTCGTCGTCGGGCCCGAGGCGCCACTCGTCGCAGGGGTGGCCGACGCGTGCCGCGCCGCCGGGGTGGCGGTGTTCGGCCCGTCCGCCGAGGCCGCGCAGCTCGAGGGCAGCAAGTCCTTCGCCAAGGAGGTCATGGCTGCCGCCGACGTGCCCACGGCCCTGGCGCACGTGTGCGAGACCGTCGAGGAGGTCGAGGCCGCCCTCGACGCCCTCGGCGCGCCGTACGTCGTCAAGGACGACGGGCTCGCCGCGGGCAAGGGCGTCGTCGTCACCGAGTCGCGCGAGGCCGCCGTCGAGCACGCCCGCGCGTGCCTGGACAAGGCCGGCGGACGCGTCGTGGTCGAGGAGTTCCTCGACGGCCCCGAGGTGTCGGTGTTCTGCATCAGCGACGGCACGAGTGTCGTCGCGCTCTCCCCGGCCCAGGACTTCAAGCGTGTCGCCGACGACGACGCCGGTCCGAACACCGGTGGCATGGGGGCGTACTCGCCGCTCGAGTGGGCCCCCGAGGGGCTGTCCGACGACATCGTGGCACGCGTCGCACAGCCGACGATCGACGAGATGCGCCGCCGTGGAACGCCCTTCGTGGGCGTCCTCTACGTCGGCCTCGCCCTGACCTCCCGCGGTCCGAAGGTCGTCGAGTTCAACGCGCGCCTCGGTGACCCCGACGGCCAGGCCTCGCTCGCCCGCCTCGAGACGCCGTTCGCGCAGCTGCTCTTCGCCGCGGCCACCGGTTCGCTCGGCGACTTCGGCCGGCTGCGCTGGTCCGACGACCGCGCGGTCGTCGTCGTCATCGCCTCCGAGGGCTACCCGGCCACGCCGCGCACCGGCGACCCGATCACCGGTCTCGACGCGGCCGCCGAGGTCCCCGGCGTCGTCGTCCTCCACGCCGGCACCGCCCTCGACGCGTCGGGACAGCTGGTGTCGGCGGGCGGGCGCGTGCTCGACGTCGTCGCCGTCGGGTCCACCCTCGCCAAGGCCCGGCAGGCCGCCTACGACGCCGTCGCCGTCATCGACCTGCCCGGCTCGCACCACCGCACCGACATCGCCCTGCGCGCGGAACGGGGCGACCTGACCACCGTCGGCTGAGGCGAACCCAACGGCTCGAGCCGGACTCTTCCCGACATGAGCGTCTTCACCGCGACCCGGGGCGGGCCGTCGCCCGGGGCCGGCGCACCGCCCGAGGACCGTGCGCTGTGGTGCCGGCTGGCCGACGCCGACGGCAGCGCCCTGACCGAGCTGTACCGCCGGCACTGCGACGCGGTGTACAACTTCGCCTTCCGGCGGACGGCGTCCTGGGCCGCCGCGGAGGACGTGGTGCAGGCGACCTTCACCGCCGTGTGGCGACGGGCGCTCGACGGTGCGGTGGACCCGCTCCGGGCGCCCACGGCCCGGGCCGTGCTGCTCGTCATGGCCGGCCAGGAGTGCGCCAACGTCGTGCGGGCGGCGCGGCGGCAGCGCCTCCTGCACGGGCGCATCGAGGCCGACGCCGGGGGCGTGGTCGCGGCGGACCACGCGGCAGCCACCGCGGCTCGCGTGGACGACGAGCAGCGGATGAGCGAGGTGCGTCGGGCACTGGCTCGCATCCCGCCCGCGCAGCGAGAGGTGGTCGAGTTCGTCGTCTGGTCGCACTGCTCGGTCGCCGAGGCCGCCGCCGCCCTCGGTGTCGCCGAGGGCACCGTGAAGTCCCGCCTGCACCGCGCGCGTCGCAGCCTGTCCACCGTCCTCGACGTCGACGCCCTCAAGGAGGCCCTGTCGTGACCCTGCCCCTTCCCCCCGAACGCGCCGTGCCCGACCGCCTCAGCAGGTGGCAGGCTGTGCGCGTGACCGATCTACCCCTGGACCTCCCCGGCTACGAGCACGTCTACTCCGGCAAGGTGCGCGACCTCTACGCGCCGCTCGACGCCGCGGGCGAGGTCGTGCCCGACCGGCTGCTCCTCGTGGCCTCCAACCGCCTGTCGGCCTACGACTGGATGATGTCGCCCGAGATCCCCGACAAGGGTGCGGTGCTGACGCGCCTGTCCCTGTGGTGGTTCGACCAGCTCGCCGACCTCGTGCCGAACCACGTCGTGTCCACCGACGTGCCCGACGCCGTGGCCGGACGCGCCGTGCTGGTGCGCAGGCTCGACATGCTCAAGGTCGAGGCCATCGCCCGGGCCTACCTCACCGGTGGCGGGCTCGAGGAGTACCGCGACAAGGGGTCGGTGTCGGGCGTCGGGCTGCCCGAGGGGCTCGTCGACGGCTCGAAGCTGCCCGAGCCGGTGTTCACGCCGACGACCAAGGCGCCCGTTGGCGAGCACGACCTGCCGATGACGCCGACCGAGGTCGAGGCCGAGCTCGGTGCCGACGTGGCCGCCGAGGTGTCGCGCCTGACCCGCGCGATCCTGGCCCGCGGCAACGAGATCGCGGCCGAGCGCGGCATCCTCATCGCCGACACCAAGGTCGAGTTCGGGGTCGCTCCCGACGGCTCCGGCGGGCTCGTCCTCGCCGACGAGGTGCTGACCCCCGACTCGTCGCGGTTCTGGCCGGCAGAGCTGTGGGAGCCGGGCCACCCGCAGCCGTCCTTCGACAAGCAGTTCGTCCGCGACTGGCTCACCTCGTCCGAGTCGGGCTGGGACCGCAAGGCCGGCGGCCCGCCGCCCGAGCTGCCCGCCCGCATCGTCGAGCAGACCCGCGCCAAGTACGTCGAGGCCTACGAGCGGCTCACCGGCGAGACCTTCTGACCTGGCCGGCCCGCGGCGGGCGGCGTCAGTCTGCGCTTCGTGCCTCGGTCGGCCGAGATGTCTCGTGGTCGCCGGTAGGTCGCCGTCGGCGAGACGGATCGGCGGACAGGAGACGGATCGCCGACAAGGACCCCGCCCGCCGACGCCGCCCGACGGCTGGCACGACCCGCACCTGCACGGCCGCCCCGCCTGAGTCTCCCTGCGCTGTAGGGCAGCCCGGGCGGCCCGCGCATCACGACGCGTCGGCCTCCGCGTCGAGGATCGCCCGGCACGTGCGCACCACGAACTCACGCACCTGCTGGAACCGACCGGGGTCGTCGTCGGACCCGGCGGCGTACCACCAGTCGCGGGCCCAGGCCACGAGCGCGGCGTCGGACGGTCGGTCCACGGCGTACCGGTCCGCGGCCGCCCGCTTCGAGAGCTGCTCTCCGTCGACGAGGGCGCACCACGCCCGGCAGGTCGACAGCACCGCGTAGGACTGCGCGCCCACGGGCCGCATCTCCTCCACCCAGGTGGGCCAGTCCCGCACGTGGGCCAGCAGCGCCTCGCGCAGCTGCTCCGGCGCCACCGCGGGCAGCACCTCCGCGGCCGGTGGGCCGACGAGCGGCCGGCCCCGCTCGCGGACCGTGTCCCACGTCAGCACCCGGTGGCGGGTCGCCGGAAGCAGGTGCAGGGACTCACCGGGGCTGATCCGCATGATGACGTCGCGCGCCTTGGCCTCGCCACCGGCCGCGAGCGACTCCACGGTCGGCACCCCGACCGTCTCGACCTCCACGCGTCCGGTCCAGCCGGGGTGCCGTGACTCGACCGACCCGTGCACGGGTGCCACCGCAGCGAGCGTCGCGTCGTCGGGTGCGTGCCGCAGCGCCACGAGCACGTCGAGGTCGCTGCGGGCCGGGGTGAAGTCGCCGGCAACGAGCGAGCCGTGCACCCAGATGCCCACGAGCTCGTCGCCGAGCGCGCCTACCAGGCCGCGCGTCAGGTCATCGAGCACCGCCGACGGGCCGACGCCGCGTCGCATCACGACCCGGCGGCCCACCGTGTCGAGGCCGAGGCGTCGCTCGGTCTCGCGGAGTGCCCGCAGGCCGGGCGACAGGTCGGTGACCTTCTCGAAGCCGCGCCGTCCGTAGAAGGGACCGTTCCACGGCACGTCCGCGAAGGTGCACAGCGTCACGGCGTCGTGGCCGGCCCGGGCAGCCCAGGCGACCGACGCGTCGAGCAGCGCGGTCCCGACGCCCCGACCCGCGGCGTCGGGGAGCACCGACAGCTGCTCGAGGTGTGCCTCGCCGTCGACGACCTCGAGGCGGGCGAACCCGACGATCCCCGACGCGTCCTCGGCCACGAGCACCTGCGCCGCGTGGGCGAGCTCGGTGGCCGTCGTCGCGACCGGCGGGATCGGGCCCACGCCGAGGCAAGCGAACCGCGCGTCGGCGGCCGCCTCCAGGGCCGGCAGTCCGCGGAGGTCGTCGGGGTGGGCCGGGCGCACGAGGGTCGTCACGGCGCCAGCCTGTCAGGGTGCATCCGAGACCGGCCGAGCATTTTCGGGCCCCCACGGTGCGGACTCGTGGCGCGCCCGTCGTCCTCGACGCGCTGCAGTCGCGCTGAGACGCGGTCCGGAGCACGTGCGGGGGCCGATAGACTTCGGCCGTCCGAACGGACGCTCCTGACCCCCGTCCAGACAGGGAGAACCATCACCGATGGGAAGCATCGTCGTCGACGTCATGCTCAAGCCCGAGATCCTCGACCCCCAGGGCCAAGCCGTCGGCGGGGCGCTCCCACGCCTCGGCTTCGACGCGTTCACCGACGTCCGGCAGGGCAAGCGGTTCGTCCTCACGGTCGACGGTGACATCACCGACGAGCACCTCGCTGCGGCCCGCGAGGCCGCCGAGAAGCTGCTGTCGAACCCCGTCATCGAGGACGTCGTGTCGGTCCGGGTCCTCGAGGACCCCGACACCGCCGAGACGCCCGCCGAGGACGCCGACGCGTCGAAGGACGACGCGCAGTGAAGGTCGGCGTCGTCACCTTCCCCGGCTCGCTCGACGACCGTGACGCGGCCCGTGCCGTGCGCGAGTGCGGCGGCGAGGCGGTCTCCCTCTGGCACGGCGACGCGGACCTCAAGGGTGTCGACGCCGTCATCCTGCCCGGTGGGTTCTCCTACGGCGACTACCTGCGCTGCGGCGCCATCGCCCGCTTCGCGCCGGTCATGGACGCCCTCGTCCCCGCCGCCAAGGGCGGCCTGCCGGTGCTCGGCATCTGCAACGGCTTCCAGGTGCTCACCGAGAGCCACCTGCTCCCCGGCGCGCTGATCCGCAACGACCACCGCAAGTTCAACTGCGTCGACACCCGGCTCGTCGTCGAGAACGCCTCCACCGCCTGGACCAACCAGTTCGAGGCCGGCCAGCAGATCACCATCGTCCTGAAGAACGGCGAGGGCGGTTTCGTCGCCGACGACAAGACCCTCGACAAGCTCGAGGGCGACGGACGCGTCGTGTTCCGCTACGTCACCGACGCCGAGGGCCGCAACCCCAACGGGTCCTACCGCAACATCGCCGGCATCACGAACAAGCGCGGCAACGTCGTCGGCCTCATGCCGCACCCCGAGCACTGCATCGAGGAGGGCTACGGCCCGAGCCTCGACGGCCGGGCCTTCTTCACCTCGCTGATCAAGCACACCCTCGAGAGCGCAGCCACCGCATGAGCGACACCGCAGCCACGGCCACCGCCGCCACCCCCGAGGCCGGCCTCGACACCGTCGCGAACGCCGCGGCCACCCCCGAGGTCGAGCAGCCGTGGGCCGAGCTCGGCCTCAAGGCCGACGAGTACGCCAACATCCGCGAGATCGTCGGCCGCCGGCCCACCATCGCCGAGCTGGCCATGTACTCGGTCATGTGGTCCGAGCACTGCTCGTACAAGTCGAGCAAGGTCCACTTCAAGCTGTGGGGCGAGAACACCACCGACGAGATGCGCGAGAAGCTCCTCGTCGGCATCGGTGAGAACGCCGGCGTCGTCGACATCGGCGACGGGTGGGCGGTCACCTTCAAGGTCGAGTCGCACAACCACCCCTCGTACGTCGAGCCCTACCAGGGCGCGGCCACCGGCGTCGGCGGCATCGTCCGCGACATCATGTCGATGGGCGCCCGCCCGATCGCCG
>JAEWFB010000087.1 GCA_023389095.1 Actinomycetes bacterium | reverse complement strand
ACGGCCCGTGACCGGCTCAAGGTGGCCGTCGTCCGGCTGCCCCGCATCTCCAACGCCACCGATGTCGACGCCCTCGCTGCGGAGCCTGGCGTCGACGTCCTCGTCACCGTCGACCCGGCCGTCGTCGACGCCGCCGACCTCGTCATCCTGCCCGGGTCCCGCTCCACCGCAAGCGATCTCGCCTGGCTGCGCGAGCGCGGCCTCACCGACGCCGTGCTGCGGCGAGCCGCAGAGGGGCGCCCGGTGCTCGGCATCTGCGGCGGCTACCAGATGCTCGCCCACGAGATCGAGGACGACGTCGAGGGCCGCGTCGGCACCGTCCCGGGCCTCGGGCTGCTGCCGACGCGCGTCGCCTTCGGCGAGGCGAAGGTCCTGGCGCGGCCGACCGGTTCGTGGGCGGGCCACCTCGTCGACGGCGCCTACGAGATCCACCACGGCATCGCCTCGCGCCTTCCCGACGACGACCCCTACCCCGGCGCCGAGCCCGAGCCGTTCCTCGACGGCTGGAGGGCCGGCAGCGTGTGGGGCACCATGTGGCACGGCGCCTTCGAGAGCGACGCGTTCCGGCGGGCCTGGCTCAGCGGCGTCGCCCGCGCGGCCGGCTCCGAGTGGGAGCCCGACGCGTCGGCACCGGGGTTCGCCCAGCGGCGCGAGCAGATGCTCGACACGCTCGCCGACGCCCTCGAGGAGCACGTCGACGTCGACGGCCTGCTTGCCCTGACCCGCGTCGGTGCCGGGCGCGCAGACCGAACCGAACGCGAGGAGGTCTCGTGATCAAGAAGATCCGCATCATCGGCATCGGCATGGGCAGCCCCGGGCAGGTGACGGCCGAGGCGGCCGAGGCCATCGCGTCGGTCGACGTCTTCCTCGTGGCCGACAAGGGTGAGCGTGCCGCCGACCTCGTCGCGGCGCGCCAGGCCGTCGTCGACGCCTACGTCCCCGACCGGTCGTCCTACCGGTTCGTCGAGGTGCCCGACCCGCGGCGAGGTCCGGACGCCGAGCGCGACGCATCCGGCTACGACCGCGGCGTGCGCGACTGGCACGCGGCACGCGTCGAGGCCTACGCGTCGGTCGTCGAGGGACTCGGCGACGACGTCGAGACCGTCGGCTTCCTCGTGTGGGGCGACCCGGCGTTCTACGACTCGACGACCCGCGTCGTCGACGCCCTCGTCACGCGCTGGGCCGGGGAGGGGATGCTCGTCGAGCACGACGTGCTGCCGGGCGTCAGCGCCCCGCAGCTGCTCGCCGCGCGTCACCGGATCCCCTTGAACCGCATCGGTGCTCCCGTCCACATCACCACCGGTCGGCGCCTCGTCGACGAGTACGACGCGTCGCTCGGCGACGTCGTCGTCATGCTCGATGGCGGCCTCGCCTGCGCCGGGCTCGTGGACCTCGCTCCTGACCTCGAGCTGTTCTGGGGCGCCTACCTCGGCACGCCCGACGAGCTGCTCGTGCGCGGCCGCCTCGCCGACGTCATCCACGAGGTGCGGCGGGTGCGCGCCGAAGCCCGCGAGCGCCACGGCTGGGTCATGGACACCTACCTGCTGCGCGCGCCGGAGGGCACGCCGACGCCGGCGCACGCCGGACCGGCCTTCCCGGCCTTCCCCGAGGTCGTGTCGCTGTCCGACGGCGAGCTGACGCTGCGTCCGATGACGGCCGCCGACTGGCCGGTCGTGCTCGGCGAGCACAACAACGACGAGCAGCTCAGGTGGGGCTTCACGTCCGAGCCGATGACCGAGGCCGACGCCCGCCGCCGCGCGGCGCTCGCGCCGCGCGAGTGGCGCCAGGGTCGGTCGGCCCGGTTCGTCATGGTCGACGCCGCCACGGGCGAGGGTGCCGGGCTCATCGGCGTGCTCTCCCTCGGGCCGCCCGGCGTCGCGCTCATCGGCTACGGGGTGCTGCCCGAGTTCCGCGGCCGCGGCTTCACGACGCGGGCGCTGCTGCTCGTCACCGAGTGGGTCTTCGCCCAGACCGACATCGCCCGCCTCGAGCTCGGCCACAAGGTCGACAACGTCGCCTCCGGCCGGGCGGCCGAGAAGGCCGGTTTCGCCCGCGAGGGCCTGCACGCCGCACGCCTGGCCAACCCCGACGGCACCCGCTCCGACGAGTACTACTGGGCCAAGGTCCGCCCGACCTGAACGGGCCGGCCGGTTCCTGCGAGCCGTTCCGGCGAAACGCCGAGGCGGGGCCTCGTGCCGACATACGCTCGGGCTCTTGGAGGAGCGCGAGGAGTCACGCATGAACGAGCGGCCTGCGGCGCCTGCGGGTTGGTACCCGGCAGGCGAGGGCGAGCGGTACTGGGACGGGCAGGCGTGGACCCCGCACACGCGTCCGGCGATGGCACCCCCGGTGCCGACGGACGCCTACGGGCTGCCCCACCAGGGAGCGGGCCCGACGCAGTGGGCTACGCCCGGCACTCCCGTCTACTTCGCCCAGGTCGCACCGAAGAACCCGGCGCTGTCCCTGCTCGCGTCGTTCTTCCTCCCGGGGCTCGGCACCATGATCAACGGCCAGGTGGGCAAGGGCGTCGGCATCCTCGTCGGCTACTTCGTCAGCTGGCTGTTCGTCATCGTCCTGGTCGGCTTCGTCGGCGTGTTCGGGTTCTGGATCTGGGGCATGGTCGACGCGTACCACGGCGCCCGCGAGTGGAACCTGAGGCACGGGATCTACAGCTAGCGCCCGACTCGTCACGTATCAGGCCGCTTCGTCCTGATCTCTGACCTGCCGAGGGCCGCGTCACGGGGACGGGGCCACCGGGCTTGGGGACGAGAGATGGACCACCACGAGATCCGGGGCACCGTGTTCGGCGCCCTGTGCGACGGCGACTGCCGCGAACCACTCA
>JAEWFB010000018.1 GCA_023389095.1 Actinomycetes bacterium | reverse complement strand
CCGGGTCGGCGGTGACGACGAGGTCGGCCGGCTCGACCGACACGACGTGCCGCACGCTGCGGGAGCTGCGGGAGCTGGTCACAGCCCCGGTGGCGGCCCCGGTGGCGTCGGCCGCGCCGACGCGTGCCTCCCCCACCGCGCGCTCCAGGAGGTCGGCGACGCGCACGGGCGCGAGTGTGAGGCGGTCGGCTCCCCCGTCGACGCGGCTGAGGTCGAGCAGGTCACCGACGAGCGAACCGAGCCGCTCGGCCTGCGCGAGCGCCGTGCGCAGGACAGCGTCGTCGGGGCGGACGACGCCGTCGACGAGGTTCTCGAGCAGGGCCTGCTGGGCGGCGAGCGGCGTGCGCAGCTCGTGCGACACCGTCGCGACGAGCTGGCGCCGCTGCTGGTCTGCCGAGGCGAGGTCGCTCGCCATGGTGTTGAAGGCCTGCGCCAGGGTGCCGACCTCGTCGGACGAGGTGGCGGTAACGCGTCGGGAGTAGTCGCCGGTGGCCATCCGGGCCGCCGCGTCGGTCATCTCGCGCAGCGGCGAGGTCATGCCGCGGGCGAGCCACTGGGTGACGCCGAGGGCCGCGGCCACGGTGACCGGCACGGTGAGCCAGCCCGGCACGCCCGCCCGGTCGCCGATCTCGGCCACGACGATGGCCGCGACGATGCTCGCTCCGACGAGCAGGCCCAGCTTGGCCTTGACGGAGCGCACACCGTCGAGCGGGCGCTCGGTGTTCAGGTGCGGTCTGGGGTGCGCGTCGGGCTGGGGCGCGGAGTGCGGTGACGCCGGGACGCTCACGACGCCTCCGTCCCGAGCGCGTACCCGACGCCGTGGACGGTGCGGACGCGGTCGCCGCCGATCTTGGCCCGCAGCGCCTTGACGTGGCTGTCGAGCGTGCGGGTGCGGCCGGCGTCGGCCCACCCCCACACCTCGCGCATCAGCTCGTCCCGGGTGCGCACGACGCCGGGCTCGGCCCACAGCGCGAGGAGCAGGTCGAACTCGAGCGGCGTCAGGTGCACGTCGGCGCCGTCGACGGTGACGCGTCGGGACCCGCGGTCCACGGCGAGCGCGCCCAGCACGAGCAGCTCCGGCTGGGCGGCGGCCAGCTCGCGGGCCCGCTCCACCCGGCGCAGCAGCGTCCGGATGCGGGCGACGACCTCTCTCATCCGGAAGGGCTTGGTGACGTAGTCGTCGGCGCCGACGCCGAGCCCCACGAGCAGGTCGGTCTCGTCGGCGCGGGCCGTGAGCATGATGACGGGCACCGGGCGCTCGGCCTGGATGCGGCGGCACACCTCGAGGCCGTCGAAGCCGGGCAGCATGAGGTCGAGGAGCACGAGGTCGGGCCGGTGCTCGTCGTGCTGGGCCACGGCGCTCGGACCGTCGTAGGACTGGACCACCCGGAAGCCCTCTGCCACAAGGCGGTCCGTGAGGGCCTGGTTGATCGTGACGTCGTCCTCGACGACGAGCAGCGTCGCCTGTCCGGCCGGCGGTGCCGCACTCCCCTGGTTCATGCCCCCGAGCCTAGGAGCGGGCGCGCGGGCGGCGAGGGTGCGACGTGTGGAGATCCTGTGAAACCCGGCCGGGCCCACACCGGCCCGGCCGGGCACTCCCACCCACCACGGTGGCTCAGATGAAGAGCAGCTGCGCGCCCTCCGTCAGCTCGATGAAGTCCGAGGCCGAGATGATGCCCTCGACGTCGTCACGCAGGTCCTTCTCGCCCAGGTGCTGCATGTCGGCCGACATCCGGCAGGCCCACAGGTGGCCTCCCGAGGCGACGATCTGGTCGAGGAACTCGGGGACCTCGGGGACGTCGAGGTCGGCGATGGCCTTCTTCATCTGCGAAGTGGCCAGGTGTGTCATGCCCGGGATGCCGCCGAGGCCCTGGGGCATGTGCGTGGCGGTGTTGCCGAGCATCGTGAACTTCAGGTCGCCGGACGTCTTCTTGTTGATCATGTCGAAGCCCCAGAAGGTGAAGAACAGGTGCGTCTCGACGCCTTCACCGAGCGCGGCGTTCGCGAGGATCAGGCCCGGGTAGGCCATGTCGAGGTTGCCCTTGCTGCAGATGATCGCGAGCTTGCGGCCCTGCGACTCCGGCGCGTCGAACGACGGCACGAGCGGTGCGGTCTCGGTGGTCTGGGTGGTCATCACACACATCCCTTCGGCTTGGGCAGGCCCGCGACGTAGGCCATCTTCTTGGCCGGCTTGCCGGGGAAGAGCTCGAAGAGGGACTTGACCGGGGTTCCGGTCTGCGCACTGACCCGGCGCAGGGTCGCCGTCTCGCCCTGGCGGGCGAAGTCGTCACGCAGGAAGTGCACGAGCTTCCAGTGTTCGTCGGTCAGCTCGATCCCGATGAGGCGGCCGAGCTCGACACCGAGGTCGTCCGACCACTGGTCCGGGTGGGTGAGGAAGCCCTCGTCGTTGACCTCGACGGCATGGCCGGCGATCGTCGTGGTGGGCATGGTGACGCTCCTTTCAAGCGCTCGCGGGAGCGGGGACCTTCCCCGCCATCGACATCTGCGCGGGCAGGCCGAGAGGTCGTCCGGGGAGCAGGAGGTTCCAGTAGACGTGGCGGAACGCGAGCTTGCCGATGTGGTTGGCACGCG
>JAEWFB010000016.1 GCA_023389095.1 Actinomycetes bacterium | reverse complement strand
GTCCACTACTCGGCCATCCAGTCGAACGGCTACCGTTCGCTGGACGAGGCTCAGCGCGTCGAGTTCGAGGTCACGCAGGGCCCCAAGGGTCCGCAGGCCGACGCAGTTCGTCCGCTCTGACACACCGCAGAACACCGCAACGAGCGACACCTACGTCGTTTGTGCAGAGCCCCCGACCGGATGGTCGGGGGCTCTGTTCTGTCCGGGCTCTGCTGTCCCGGCTCGGCTTCGACACGGACGTGGGCCGCGTCGGTGGACGTCCGCCGCGTTCGTGGACGTCCACCGCGTTCGTGGACGAAGCCCTGGGTGCGCCGTGGGGGTGGGCGGCCGGCAGGCGGCCGCCCACCGGTCAGCACTGCTCGTAGGGCGTGGTCGTCGGTGACGGCGTCGAGGTCCTCGTCTTCGTCGGCGTGCTCGACGTGCCGCCGCTGGAGCCGGAGGACGGCTTCGGCTTCGGGGCCGCGATGCCCTTCTGGATGAGCTTGCGCACGAGGTCGTAGTCGGGGTTGCTCGAGTAGACGCCCTCGGTCGAGGTCAGGGCGACGCTGTTGATCTTCGCCTTCTGGACCCGCTCCACGAGGTCGACGAACGCCGGCAGGTTCTGGGCGGGGATGTCGGTGAAGATGTTGTCCTTGAGGATCTTGGCGATCTCGGGGTACTTGCCGACCATCTCCGCCGGGTTCACCTGCTTGACGATCGCCTGGACGACGCAGCGCTGGCGCATCTGGCGGTGCGTGTCGTCGTCGGACGCGCGGGTGCGGGCGTACCAGAGCGAGTGCCAGCCGTCGAGGTGCTGGAAGCCCGGCTGGAAGTAGCCCTTGACGCCGAAGAGGCGACCGCTGGCGTCGTGCTCACCGCCGATGGTCAGCTTCGTGCCGTAGGCGGAGAGCTTCACGTTGATGTCGAGGCCGCCCATCGCGTCGATGAGCTGGGAGAAGCCCCTGAGGTCGATGACGACCATCTGGTCGACCTTGAGCCCGGTGATCTCCTGGACGGTGCCTCGGATCTCGGTGCGCCCCGGCGACTCTCCGGCCGGGTAGGCGTGCGGGTGGGCCTTCGCGTAGTTCTCGGCGTCGACGTAGAGGTTGGTGAGCATGCACTGGCCGGCGCCCTGGTCGCACGTGCTGTCCGGGGAGCCGAAGCTGCCGGACCGGTAGAGGGCGCGCAGCGGCGAGCTGGGGGCCAGGGGCGCGTTGAGCAGGTTGCGCGGCATCGAGATCAGGGCCGTGCGGCCCGTCTTCGTGTCGATGCTCGCGAGGATCATCGAGTCGGTACGGATGCCGACGCGGTCGGCACCGGCGTCGGAGCCGATGAGCAGGATGTTGACGCGCGCCTGCTTGGCCCAGGGGTCCTCACCCTCGGCCACCTGCGCCCCCTGGCCGGGCTTGACCGGGGTGGTGCCGAAGACCTGCGAGACGGTCGACTGCGTGATCGTGGCGTACTCGGCCACCTTGAAGGAGGAGGCGGCGACCACGAAGACGAGCAGCGTCGTGAAGGCCGCGAGGAAGCGGGTACGCGTGCGGTCGAGGCGTGCCGGCCGGGACTGGATGGCGGTGAGGATGATCGACCCGCACCAGAGGATGCCGCCGAGGACGAAGACCACGGCGGCGGCGATGAGGACCGACGGTCGCGCGACGAGCGACAGCGCGGCGTTCGTCACACCGGTGGTCAGCACGTAGTAGGCGAGGAAGGCCGCGCTGGCGAGAGCGATGACCAGCAGGACCCAGCCGATCCTACGGCTGCGGGTCTGCGTCAGGCCGGCGCCGGGGACGATGGTGCCGAGGACGGTGAGCCCGAGGGCGCGTCGGAAGCCCGACTTCAGTTCACGACGCAGCTTCTGGCGGGTCTCGGGTGTTCCCGGACCGCGCACTGTCGGGTAGGTCATGGGATCCTCTCTGCTCGGCGCGGGCGCACGACCGCCACGACATTGTGCCTTGGGTTGCTGTCAAATACCTCATCGGGATCCGGAACTGGACACAGGGTCCCGACCCCCCGGTTTGGGTGAGCCGGACCGGGGCCGGTACCCTGACTCCCGCCCGTGCATCCGTCGCCGTGTCGCCTCGCGTCGCGCTGCCGGTCGCCGGGCACGGAGGCGTCGCATAGTGGCCTAGTGCGCCCGCCTGCTAAGCGGGTTGAGGATAAAACCTCTCGCGGGTTCAAATCCCGCCGCCTCCGCTCCAGAACGTCGAACGCCCCCGAGCTCGCACGGGGGCGTTAGACGTTCTGCCACGGAGGCGGCGCGATGCCGGGAGGAGCGGCTGGTCGAGGCGAGGAACGAGCCGCGACCAACGCGACGGCTCCCGCCGCCGGCCAGACCGCCGAGACCCCTGATGCCTCACCGGTCCTGGCCTCTCGACGGTGTCGACGCGTCAGCCGGCGTCGGCGCGTCGACGCCGGCGCCGCTGCGACAGTGGCAGCGCCACCCACAGCGCGACCGCCAGGACGGCGAGCCCGCCACCGACCCAGAACGCCGTCGAGTGCGACAGCAGGACGTCGAGGACGAGGACCACGCCGCCGACGATGCCGACGGCGAGGAGGAACAGCCCGGTGCCGATGAGGTGGTCGGTGTGGCGGACCACGTAGTCCTTGAGGCCCTCCCGGAACAGCACCCGGTGCATCGCGACGGGTGTCATGAACACGAGCGTGGCGACCGCGACGGACAGCAGGGTGGCGACGTAGATCGTGCGCTGCAGGCCGGTCAGCTGCGAGAAACGCTGCTGGAAGGGGATCGTCAGCAGGAAGGCGAAGAGGATCTGTACGCCCGCCTGGACGATCCGGACCTCCTGCAGCTGCTCGTTGAAGTTGCGGTCGAGCCGCTGGGCCTCGCTCTCGTCCCGCTCGTAGGGGTGTGGGTCGCTCATGCCTCAGGTGTACCCGCAGAGGACCCGGCGTGCGGCCCTCTGCAGGAACTCGGCAGGGACGCAGGAACGGCGAAGGGCCCGGCACCCCGTGGGGTGCCGGGCCCTGCATCACATCGTCCGCCGCCGCCGGCACGCGGCGACGGACCGACGCGTCAGCCTGCGCTGACGCGCGCGCGGAGCGTGTCGAGCTCGGTGCGCAGCTCGGCGGGCAGCTGCTCGCCGAACTTGTCGAACCACTCCTCGATGAGGGGCAGCTCGGCCTCCCAGTCGGCCGCGTTGACGGCGAGGGCCTTGGCGACCTGCTCGGGCGTCAGGTCGAGGCCGTCCACGTCGAGGGCGTCGGCGGTCGGCACGAGGCCGATCGGCGTCTCGACGGCGTCGGCGTCGTCGTCGAGACGCTCGACGACCCACTTGAGGACGCGGCTGTTCTCGCCGAAACCGGGCCAGAGGAACGAGCCGTCCTCGTCGTCGCGGCGGAACCAGTTGACCCCGAAGATCCGCGGCAGCTTGGACGCGTCGGCGCCCTTGCCGATCTCGAGCCAGTGGTTCATGTAGTCGCCGGCGTGGTAGCCGATGAAGGGGAGCATGGCCATCGGGTCGCGACGCACGACGCCGACGGCGCCGACGGCGGCGGCGGTCGTCTCGGACGAGAGTGTCGCGCCGATGAACGTGCCGTGGGTCCAGTCGCGCGACTCGTAGACGAGCGGCACGGTGGTCTTGCGGCGCCCGCCGAAGAGGATGGCGTCGATCGGCACGCCGTTCGGGTTGTCGTACTCCGGCGCGATCATCGGGCACTGCTTGGCCGGCGTGCAGAAGCGGCTGTTCGGGTGCGCGGCCTTGGTGCCGGCCTCGCCGTCGGCCGGCGTCCACGAGTTGCCGTGCCAGTCGGTGAGGTGGGCCGGGGGCTCGTCGGTCATGCCCTCCCACCAGACGTCGCCGTCGTCGGTGAGGGCGACGTTGGTGAAGACCGAGTTGCCCTGGTCGATGGTCGCCATCGCGTTGGGGTTGGTCGAGGCGCCGGTGCCCGGCGCCACGCCGAACAGCCCGAACTCCGGGTTGACGGCGTAGAGCCGGCCGTCCTCGCCGAACCGCATCCAGGCGATGTCGTCGCCGACCATCTCGGCCTTCCAGCCGGGGACGGTCGGGGTGATCATCGCGAGGTTCGTCTTGCCGCAGGCCGACGGGAACGCGGCGGCGACGTAGCGGACCGTCCCCTTGGGGGAGGTGAGCTTGAGGATGAGCATGTGCTCGGCCATCCAGCCCTCGTCGCGGGCGATGGCGCTGGCGATGCGCAGCGAGTAGCACTTCTTGCCGAGCAGGGCGTTGCCGCCGTAGCCGGAGCCGTAGCTCCAGATGGCGCGCTCCTCGGGGAAGTGGACGATGTACTTCGTGTCGGAGCACGGCCAGGGCACGTCGGCCTGGCCGTCGGCGAGCGGTGCGCCGACCGAGTGCAGCGCGGGGACGTACGTCGCGTCGGTCTGCTCGATCGTGTGCAGGACCTCGTCGCCGCAGCGGGCCATGACGAGCATCGAGACGACGACGTAGGCCGAGTCGGTGATCTCGACGCCGAACATCGGCACCTTCGCGTCGAGGTGGCCCATGACGAACGGGATGACGTACATGGTGCGGCCCTGCATGGAGCCGCGGTACAGCTCGGTCATCCGAGCCTTCATCTCGTCCGGCGCCATCCAGTTGTTCGTCGGGCCGGCGTCCTTCTCCTCGAGGGAGCAGATGTACGTGCGGTCCTCGACGCGGGCGACGTCGGTGGGGTCGCTCTTGCAGTAGAAGGAGTTGGGCTTCTTGTCCTCGTCGAGACGGACGAAGGTGCCGGCGTCGACGAGCTGGTCGGTGAGCTCGGTCCACTCCTGCGGGGTGCCGGTGATCCAGCGGATGTCGCGCGGCTGCGTCAGCGCGGCGACCTCGTCGACCCAGGCGGCCAGGCCGGCGTGCGTCGTGTGCGTACTCGGTTTCTCTTGGGTCGTGGTCACTTGCGGGCCATCCCTTCGCGCGGTGCACTTCCGGCACCACGTCGTGCCGGTTCTGCTGCTCGCTCGTGGGCCCTCGTCAGGCGCGGGTGGCGCCCCGCAGGGTGTCCACATAGTGAGCAGATGACGTGATGGGATCACCGTACGCCCGGCCTGCAGCGCCGATGACCGGTCTGTCGTCAGGGCCCGGTGAGACGGCTCACACCGGGTCTGCGTTGCAAGCCCCGCGACCGGATCGTGTCGGTTTCTTGCAGGAATTGCAGTGGGATTGCCAGGAGTGGACAACGGGTGCCGTCCGGCGTCGCAGCACCCCGTGGGACGCCCGCCACGCCGTCGCCGACGCGGGTGTGAGGGGTCGTGTCACCTCGATTTCGTGGTTGGCGACCCGGGGCGCTAAGGTAACTTCTCGTCCCGCCCGGAAGGGCGAAAGACACCTGCACCCGTAGCTCAACGGATAGAGCATCTGACTACGGATCAGAAGGTTAGGGGTTCGAATCCCTTCGGGTG
>JAEWFB010000580.1 GCA_023389095.1 Actinomycetes bacterium | reverse complement strand
GTCGTCGGCCGTGTCGGCCGCGTCGGCCGCCTCGTGGGCCGCCCGACGCGCGAGCAGCGCCCCCGCGATCCGCAGCACCTGAGTACGTCCCGACCCCGGTGGCACGACCGTCTCGACGCCCGCGTCGACGACGACGGCGCCGACCCGGCTGCCCCCGCGCGTCAGCAGGTGGGCCAGCGTCGTGGCCACCTCAGCCACGACGAGGTCCTTGTTCCGGCCGGCCGGCCCGAAGCCCATCGAGCGCGACGCGTCGAGCAGCAGCCAGGCGGTCACCTCGCGGTCCTCGACGTACTCCCGCACCCACGGTTCGTCGAGGCGCGCCGTGACGTTCCACTCGACGTGCCGCAGGTCGTCGCCCGGTTCGTACTCGCGCAGGTCGGTGAAGTCGAGGCCCGCGCCCTTGAAGAGGCTGCGGTAGTCGCCCTGGAGCAGGCCGTCGAGGCGGCGCACGACGCGCCACTCGAGCCGGCGGAGCAGGCGCTCCGGTGTCAGGGCTGGGGCTGCGCCCACGACGAGTCCTCGACGCCCACCGCGGGAGCGCCTGTGCCCGTGGGACGCTCGCGGATCGGGGCCGCCGGCACCGGCACGGCTGCCACGATCGGGGCGAGCACCTGGTCGGCCGACAGGTCCTCGGCGAGCGCCTCGTAGGACAGCACGACGCGGTGGCGCAGCACGTCGTGCGCCAGCTCGTGCACGTCGGTCGGCAGCACGAAGTCGCGCCCGCGCAGGAAGGCCAGCGCCCGCGCCGCGAGCACGAGGTTGATCGAGGCGCGCGGGCTCGCGCCGTAGGTCACGAGCCGCGAGAGGTCACCGCGACCGACCGATGCCGGGTCACGGGTCGCCGAAGCGAGCCGTACCGCGTACTCGATCACCGCAGGGTCGACGTACACCGCGTCGACCTCCCGCTGGAAGCGCTTGAGCACGTCGGGGTCGAGCACCTGCGCGGTCCGAACGGCTGCCGCGATCTGCCGCTCGACGACGACGAACTCCTCTGCGGCGGAGGGGTATCCGATGAGCACCTTGAGCATGAAGCGGTCCACCTGCGCTTCCGGCAGCTGGTAGGTGCCCTCGGACTCGATCGGGTTCTGGGTCGCCATGACGAGGAACGGGTCGGGCGCCGGGTAGGTCTGGCGGCCGATCGTCACCTGCCGCTCCTGCATGACCTCGAGCAGGGCGCTCTGCACCTTGGCCGGCGCGCGGTTGACCTCGTCGGCGAGCACGAGGTTGGCGAACACCGGCCCGAGCGACACCTGGAACTCGCCGTCGCGCTGGTTCCAGATCCGGGTGCCGACGAGGTCGGCGGGGACGAGGTCGGGCGTGAACTGGATGCGCTGGAACTGGCCGCCGACCGTGGCCGCGAGGGTCTTGATCGCCATCGTCTTGGCCAGGCCCGGCACGCCCTCGACGAGCAGGTGCCCGCGCGCGAGCAGCGCCACGACCATCCGCTCGAGCAGCACGTCCTGCCCGACGATGGTCCGCTTGACCTCGTACAGCGCCTGCTCGAGCAGCCGGTGGTCGGCCGCCGTCTCGCTGGCCGTCTCGCTGGCCGTGCCGCTCGCCGTGTCGGTCGCCGAGTCGGGCTCGGAGGCGGGGCGGGTCTCGTCGTCCATGCTGTCTCCTGGGTCTCTCGTGCCGGTCAGTGGGGCGGGCTCCCGGCGGCCCCGCCGGCCGTCGCGATGGGCACGGCGAAGCCGATGCCGACGAACAGCGCCTGGTCGGTGGGGTTGGCCAGGCCGGTGACGATGCCGACGACGTGGCCCGCCTTGTCGAGCAGCGGGCCACCGGAGTTGCCGGGGTTGACGGCGGCGTCGAACTGGATGAGGTGCTGCAGGTGCCGCCCGTCGGGCACGGCGACGGTGCGGTCCAGCGCCGACACGACGCCGGCCGACAGGGAGTCGGTGAGCCCCAGCGGGTGCCCGACCGCGAAGACGGGTGCCCCCACCTGGACCCCGCCGCCGAGCACGGCCGGGACGACGGTGTCCGGCAGCCGTTCGGGCGTCAGGGTCGCGATGTCGTCGTCCGGGCGGCTGGTGGCCACCCGGGCGGGCGAGCTGGTGCCGTCGGCGAACTGCACGGTGATGGTGCCGGCGCCCGCCACGACGTGGTTGGCGGTCAGCACGGTGCCGTCGGTGTTGACGACGACGCCGGCGCCGGTGCCCTCCTCGATGCCCTTCGCTGTGGTCGTCTCCGTCGAGACGACGACGAGGGAGGGCTCGATGGCGCGGTGGGCGAGGGTGGCGTCGGCGGGCGCGGCGGCCTGCTCCTCGGTGTAGGCCTGGAGGCCGCGCTGGATGCTCGCGTCGATGTCGCGCTGGGTCAGGGCGGGCGGGCCGGACGGCCGGGTCAGGGCGAACGCCAGTCCGGCTCCGGCCACGAGCAGCACGACGAGCACGGCGACCCAGATGCGTCGGGGCACCGCACGCAGCCCGCCGACGCGTGGCTCGGGTGCGGGCTCGGGGCCCGGCTGCCCGGTGGGCTGCGTGATGGGCTGCGCGATGGACTGCGCGATGGACTGCGTGATGGGCTGCGTGATGGGCTGCCCGGTGTGCGGCGGGACGAGCGGCGGGGGCAGACCTGCCGCGCCGGGCGTGGACGCCGGCGGCGCGGCACCGAGGGAGCCGGCCGGATGCACCTTCGGCGGATCGGTGACCCGTGCCACCTCTCGACTCTACGTTCCGCAGCCGCGGCCGTGCAGGGGTCTGCCGAGGGTTCACAGGTCCGTCGGTTCACCGGTTGGCCGGCGTCGCGCGGGAGTAGACAGGACCTGTGCCCCCACCGCCCGCGGTACCCGACCCGCTCGACGCGGGCGACCCATGGCGCCCCGGTCGCGACGACCCGGCCGGGGACCTGCTGCGTTGGTGGCTGGCAGAGCAGGTGCGGGCGGTCCGCGCGGCCGGCTGGCGTGATGCCGGCTCGCCCGACGTCCACGACCTCCGGGTGGCGATGCGTCGCGCGCGCAGCGCCCTCGCCACCTTCCGTCCGCTCGTCGACGCGTCCCGTGCCGAGCCGCTGCGCGCCGAGCTGCAGTGGGCGGCGTCCGAGCTGGGCCGGGTGCGCGACGCCGAGGTCGTGCTCGAGCGCGTGACCGCCTACACCCCGATCGCCTCGGACGTGTCGGGCACCCCCGACGCGTTCGACGCGCCGGGGGCGCTGGACCCTCGTCAGGCCGGCGATCCCGATCGGGCCCGCCGGGGTCACCGGGCCCTGACGCGGGCGCTCGAGCAGGAGCTGGAGAGCCGCCGTCCCCACGTCGAGGAGGTCCTGGGCTCGAGGCGGTGCCGGTCGGCCCTCGCGTCGCTCGAGGCGCTGGTCGCCGACCCGCCCCTCACCGAGCAGGCCGCGGCCCCCGCCGGGCGCGTCGCCCGACGACAGGTGCGCGCGGAGGCCTCCCGGTTCCTGCGCCGGGCGCAGGAGGCGCTCGCCGAACCGGACCCCTCCCGTCGGGCCGCCCTGCTGCACGAGGCGCGCAAGGCGGCCAAGCGCCTCCGGTACGCGGCCGAGGCCGCCGAGCCGGTCACCGGGCGTCGGGTCCGCCGGCTGGCCGAGGCTGCCGCGACCGTCCAGGACGTGCTCGGCGAGCACCACGACACCATCGCCACGAGGCAGGCGGTCGTGCAGGTGGGCAGGAGCGCCGACGCGGCGACGGCCTTCGCGGTCGGTCGGGTCCACGCCCTCGAGGAGGCCGAGGCGCGGCGGCTCGAGGAGCTGGCCGGGGCCGCGGTCGACGACGTGCGACGCCGATCCGAGGTCTGAGGCGGGCCGGGGCGCCTATTCTCGGAGCGCAGCCCTCGCACCGGACGCAGGAGGCAGCGATGGAGGACCTACCCGTCGGTCGCCGCAGAGTCGCGCTCCTCGACCGCTTCGACCTCGTGCTGCTGTTCGTACTCGTCGCGATCGTCACGCAGTCGCTCATCGACGTGCGGTTCTCCTACACCGGCCGGTTCATCACCCACGCGGTCACGGGTGCGGCGCTCGTCGTCGCGACCCGCGCCTCCGGGGCGTCGCGACGCATGTGCCGGATCATGGACTGGTTCGTCGGTCTCAGCGTCCTCGGCAACCTCGTCATCATCCTCTTCGAGGCCATTCCGGGAGCCTCGCAGCCTCCGGCAGCGATCCAGCCCGACGCGTTCTGGTGCGTCGCCGCCTTCGTGACGCCGGTCCTCTGCGCCGGCCGGCTCGTGTGGCACCAGCGGGTGACCCTGCAGACCGTCCTCGGCGCCGTCGCCGCCTACCTGCAGCTCGCGGTCGCGTACTCGCTGCTCTTCCAGACGATCGACGCGTGGACGCCCGACGTGCACTACTTCGGCCAGAACGTCTCCTCGACCGTCTACATGTACTTCAGCCTCACGACGATCGCGACGCTCGGCTACGGCGACTTCGTGCCGGTCACCGAGGTCGGGCGTCTGGCCGCCATGTCCGAGGCCGTCATCGGGCAGGTGTACCTCGTCACCTTCGTGGCGATGGTCGTGTCCCGGTTCGCAGCCTCACCCCCGGGCAGCAACCGGCGCCGGCGGCGCTGGTTGACCGGGGAGGAGCAGCCCGGGGGGCCGCAGGCCGGCGAGCCGCCTGCTGAGGTGAAGCCGGCCGAGGTGAAGCCGACTGAGGGCCGGCCGGGTGGGGAACCGCCGGGCGGGGCGCCCTAGCATCACGGCATGCCGACCGAGAACCCGCCGCGTCCACCGCATCCGGGTCGCGCCGCCCGAGTCGTGCGCGACGCCACGGCCGCCGACGCCGCGGCGTGCGCGCGCATCTACCGGCCCTACGTCCTCGACACCGCGATCACCTTCGAGCTCGATCCGCCGACCGAGGTGGAGGTGGCCGCCCGGATCGAGGCCGCCGTCGCGACCCACGCCTGGCTCGTCCTCGAGGATGGCGGCGGGGACGGCAGCGAGGACGGCCGAGAGGTGGTCGGCTACGCGTACGGCGGCCCGTTCAAGGCGCGCCCGGCCTACCGCTGGTCCTGCGAGGTGTCGGTCTACCTCGACCCCGACCGGCACGGCAGCGGTGGTGGCCGGGTCCTCTACACGGCCCTGCTCGCGCGGCTCACCGAGCGCGGCTACCGGATGGCGGCGGCCGGCATCGCCCAGCCGAACCCCGCGAGCAACCGGCTCCACGCGTCCTTCGGGTTCGAGCCGGTGGGCACCTACCGGAAGGTCGGCTGGAAGAACGGCGCCTGGCACGACGTCACGTGGGTGCAGCGGTTCCTCGGTGAGCCGCACCTCGGTCCCGAGCCTCCGCCCGAGCCGCACTGACCGACCCGGACCCGACCGTGACATGCAGAGAGGGCGGGGACGGCACCTGCTCGACGCAGGTCGTCCCCGCCCTCTCTCGCGGGCGCAGCGGGTCAGCTCACGGCGCGTAGATGTACTTCATCCCCGCGATGTCGGTGACGGTGCGGGTGTCGTAGTTGTACGGACCCGCCATCGCGTTCATCTCGATGATGGTGATCTCGTTGCCGTTGACCGCGGTGACCCAGGCGACGTGGCCGGCGCTCGAGGAGCCGTGGACGCCGGGCTGCATGACGACGATCGAGCGGGTGCGCGGCGTGCTGCTCACGGTGTAGCCGGCCGCGGCGGCGCCGGAGGCCCACACCTTGGCGTTGCCGGTCCAGCCACCGGGGTAGTAGCCCTCGGACTGGTACCACTTGTTGAGGGCGCCCCACGTGCACTGGCCCGGGGTGGCCCAGTTCGAGGAGGAGCGCATGCCGGACGACGCGCTCGGGACCGAGCCGTTGGTGCTGGCCTTGACCGAGATCGTGCTGCCGGTGAGCGACTGACGCGACGCGTCGCGGGAGGCGCGCTCGGCCGCGGCCTTGCGGGCGGCGTCGGCGGCAGCCTGCGCGGCCTGCTGCTTGGCGACGACGTCCTCGATGACGACCGGCTTGGCCGTCGGGGCGCTGGCCGGGGTGGCCTGCTTCTGGTAGCCGATCTGCGACAGGGCCGTCGACGGGGCGGCGGCCTGCGTGGCGGCCGGGCCGACCACCGCGGGCGAACCGAGGGCGGTGACCGCACTGTTCGCGGCCTTCGACTCGTCGGCGCTGGCAGGACCCGCGAAGGTGGCGAGGATACCGCCGGTGGCCGCGACGATCGCGGCGCCCTTCATGGCCGGCTGGGCCGACTCGCGGGCGAGAAGCTTGAGTTCGTTGAGGGGATTGTGGCGTCCTGGCGCGCGGTGGCGCCCGCGGATGTTCTCAGTCTTCATGTACCTCTCCGCGCCTACGAAGTTAGCTGTCGGGTTCG
>JAEWFB010000550.1 GCA_023389095.1 Actinomycetes bacterium | reverse complement strand
ACGCTGCGCGGCGACCGCATGTGGGAGTTCCTCGACCGTCTCGTCACGATCGCGCTCCCGCGCATCCGTGACTTCCGTGGCCTGTCGCCGAAGCAGTTCGACGGCAACGGCAACTACACGTTCGGCCTGACGGAGCAGTCGATGTTCCACGAGATCGACCAGGACCGCATCGACCGCGTCCGTGGCATGGACATCACCGTCGTCACCACGGCCACCAACGACGACGAGGGTCGCGCGCTGCTCAAGCAGCTCGGCTTCCCCTTCAAGGAGAACTGACATGGCCAAGACCGCCCTGATCAACAAGGCGAACCGGAAGCCGAAGTTCAAGGTCCGCGCCTACACGCGGTGCCAGAAGTGCGGTCGCCCGCACTCGGTGTACCGCAAGTTCGGCCTGTGCCGCATCTGCCTTCGCGAGATGGCGCACGCGGGCGAGCTGCCGGGCGTGACCAAGAGCTCCTGGTAATCCACCGGTAGCCACCCAAAGACCAGCCAAAACCTCTGGCACCGTAGGTCGGCCCGGAGCGCCCGCAAGGCGCCCCGGTGTCCGAAACCCCGGTGAGGAAGGGCAAAGAGCCCACCATGACCATGACTGACCCGATTGCGGACATGCTGACCCGCGTCCGGAACGCCAACTCGGCGCACCACGACGTCGTCTCCATGCCGTACTCGAAGCTCAAGAAGAACATCGCCGAGATCCTCCAGGCCGAGGGCTACATCGCCTCGTGGAAGATCGAGGAGGCCGAGGTCGGCCAGACGCTGACCATCGACCTCAAGTACGGCCCGAACCGCGAGCGCTCCATCGCCGGCGTGCGTCGCGTCTCGAAGCCGGGTCTGCGCGTCTACGCCAAGTCGACGAACCTGCCCAAGGTTCTCGGTGGCCTCGGCGTCGCGATCCTGTCGACGTCGAACGGTCTGCTGACCGACCGCCAGGCACACGAGAAGGGCGTGGGTGGGGAAGTCCTCGCCTACGTCTGGTAAGGAGACGCTGACATGTCGCGAATCGGACGACTCCCTGTCTCCATCCCCACGGGTGTGAACGTCGACGTCGCGGGCCAGGACGTCACCGTCAAGGGCCCCAAGGGTGAGCTCTCGCTGACCGTCGTCACGCCGATCACCGTCGAGGTCGCCGATGGCACCCTCGAGGTCAAGCGGCCCGACGACGAGCGTGACTCGCGCGCCCGCCACGGCCTGACGCGCTCGCTCATCAACAACATGGTCCTCGGTGTGACCGAGGGCTACGAGAAGAAGATGGAGATCCACGGCACGGGTTACCGTGTCGCCGCGAAGGGCTCGGACCTCGAGTTCTCGCTCGGATACTCGCACCCGATCCTCATCCAGGCTCCCGCCGGCATCAGCTTCGCCGTCGAGAACCCGACCCGCTTCTCGGTGCAGGGCATCGACAAGCAGCTCGTCGGTGAGGTCGCGGCCAACATCCGCAAGCTGCGCAAGCCCGACCCGTACAAGGGCAAGGGCGTTCGCTACGCGGGCGAGCAGATCCGTCGCAAGGTTGGAAAGGCCGGTAAGTAAGCCATGGCAATGATCATCAAGCGCGGCAAGTCCAAGGCTGCCGCCCGCATCCGTCGCCAGGTGCGCGGTCGCAAGAAGATCGCCGGCACGTCGGCCCGTCCCCGCCTCGTCGTCTCGCGCTCGAGCCGTCACCTCTTCGTCCAGGTCGTCGACGACACGGTCGGCAAGACCGTCGCCTACGCCTCGACGATGGAGGCCGACCTCCGCGCGTTCGACGGCGACAAGACGGCCAAGGCCAAGAAGGTCGGCGAGCTCGTCGCCGCCCGCGCCAAGGACGCCGGTGTCGAGTCCGTCGTGTTCGACCGTGGTGGCAACAAGTACCACGGCCGCGTCGCGGCGATCGCCGAGGGCGCCCGCGAAGGCGGTCTGGCCCTGTGAGCAACTTCGTGAACGCAATTGTTGAGATGAGGAACATCTGATGCCCGGACAGCAGCGTCGAGGCACCGGCCCCGCCGGTGGCGGCGAGCGCACCGAGCGCGGAGACCGCCGTGACAACCGCGGTGGCCGCGACAACCGCGACAGCCGTGACGACAAGAACCAGTACGTCGAGCGCGTCGTGACCATCAACCGCGTCGCCAAGGTCGTCAAGGGTGGTCGTCGCTTCAGCTTCACGGCCCTCGTCGTCGTCGGTGACGGTGACGGCACCGTGGGCGTCGGCTACGGCAAGGCCAAGGAAGTTCCCTCGGCCATCGCCAAGGGTGTCGAGGAGGCCAAGAAGAACTTCTTCAAGGTCCCGCGCATCCAGGGCACCATCCCGCACCCCGTCCAGGGTGAGGCCGCGGCCGGTGTCGTCATGCTCCGTCCCGCCGCCCCCGGTACCGGTGTCATCGCCGGTGGCCCGGTGCGTGCGGTCCTGGAGTGTGCGGGCATCCACGACGTCCTCTCCAAGTCGCTGGGCTCGGACAACGCCATCAACATCGTGCACGCGACCGCGCAGGCCCTGCGCGACCTCGAGCGCCCCGAGTCGGTGGCCGCGCGCCGCGGCAAGTCGCTCGAGGAGGTGGCCCCGGCCGCCATGCTCAAGGCCCGTGCCGCAGGTCTCGCCGAGGCCAAGGCCGCGGCCGAGAAGGCTGGTGCGTGATGGCTCGTCTCAAGGTGACCCAGACCCGTTCCGAGATCGGTGGCAAGCAGAACCAGCGTGAGACGCTGCGCAGCCTCGGTCTGAAGCGCATTGGCGACGTCGTCGTCAAGGAGGACCGTCCCGAGATCCGCGGGATGGTCAAGACGGTGACGCACCTCGTGACCGTCGAGGAGGTTGACTGACCATGGCTGAGGCCAAGAAGACCGAGGGCTCGGCCCTCAAGGTCCACCACCTGCGTCCGGCCCCCGGTGCCAAGACCCCCAAGACCCGCGTCGGTCGTGGTGAGGGCTCCAAGGGCAAGACCGCGGGTCGCGGTACCAAGGGTACGAAGGCCCGCTACCAGGTCCCGGAGCGCTTCGAGGGTGGCTCGATGCCCCTGCACATGCGCCTTCCCAAGCTCCGTGGCTTCAAGAACCCGTTCCGCACCGAGTACCAGGTCGTGAACCTGGACCGCCTGCAGACCCTCTTCCCGGAGGGTGGCCAGGTCTCGGTCGCCGACCTCGTGGCCAAGGGCGCCGTCCGCGACGGCTTCCCGGTCAAGGTGCTCGGCACGGGCGAGATCTCCGTCAAGGTGCAGGTCGAGGCGCACAAGTTCTCGGCTTCCGCCAAGGAGAAGATCGAGGCCGCCGGCGGCTCGGTCACGCCCCTCGCGGGCTGACCACCACCGGGCGGACTCGGTCCCGACCCACCCCACACCTCGTGTGAGCAACGCCCCGGGCAGTCGCACCGCGGGTCGACGTGACGTCGACCACCGCGGAGCGGTGCCCGGGGCGTTGCGCCTTTGCGTTAACCTTCCACGGATTGCATGACTCAGGCCGCGCCATCGCGCGGCACCCCCAGGAGGACCCTGTGCTCGCCGCCTTCGTCCGCGCGTTCCGCACCCCGGACCTGCGCAAGAAGCTGCTCTTCACGCTCGGCATCATCGTGCTGTTCCGGCTCGGGTCCCACATGCCCACGCCCGGCATCAGCTACCCGCTGGTGCAGCAGTGCCTCCAGGCCGGCAAGGCCGCCGGCGGCAGTGACCAGAGCGGGTTCCTCAACCTCGCCAACCTCTTCTCCGGTGGCGCGCTGCTTCAGCTGTCCGTGTTCGCGCTGGGGATCATGCCCTACATCACGGCGAGCATCATCATCCAGCTGCTCACGGTCGTCATCCCGCGCTTCGAGGCGCTCAAGGAGGAGGGCCAGTCGGGGCAGACGAAGCTGACGCAGTACACGCGCTACCTGACGATCGGCCTCGCGATCCTCCAGTCGGCGACCCTCGTGACCTTCGCCCGCAACCCGTCCAGCCTCTTCGGCGGCAGCTGCCAGACGATCATGGTCGACCAGTCGATGGTCACCATCGTCATCATGGTGCTGACGATGACGGCCGGCACCGGCCTCATCATGTGGTTCGGCGAGCTCGTCACCGACAAGGGCGTCGGCAACGGCATGTCGCTCATGATCTTCACGTCCATCGCGGCCGGCTTCCCGAGCTCGCTCTGGGCCATCAAGGAGAACAAGGGCTGGGGCACGTTCCTGCTCATCGTCATCCTCGGCATGTTCGTCATCGCCGCGGTGGTCTTCGTCGAGCAGTCCCAGCGCCGCATCCCGGTGCAGTACGCCAAGCGCATGGTCGGACGCCGCATGTACGGCGGCACGTCCACCTACATCCCGCTCAAGGTCAACATGGCCGGCGTCATCCCCG
>JAEWFB010000541.1 GCA_023389095.1 Actinomycetes bacterium | reverse complement strand
TGCGCGGCGACGCCATCACCGACGGCTGGCGCTCCACCGAGGTGCGTGACGCCCTCGACCTGTGCCTGGCCTGCAAGGGCTGCAAGTCGGACTGCCCGGTCGGCGTCGACATGGCGACGTACAAGGTCGAGTTCCTCTCCCACCACTACCGGCACCGGGTGCGACCGGCCGCGCACTACTCGATGGGCTGGCTCCCGCTGACCGCCCGGGCTGCGGCGCGCGCCCCGCGCGCGGTCAACCGGCTGACGCAGTCGCGGCTGACCGCCCCGCTGCTCAAGCGGCTCGGCGGGATCGCTTCCGAGCGCAACCTGCCCGCCTTCGCCGAGGAGCCCTTCACGGCCTCGGACGCGGCACGCGCGCGCGCCCTCACCCGCGCGGGGAGCACTGCGGCCCGGGCGAACCCGGGCGACCGCGGCCGCGTCATCGTGTGGCCGGACACGTTCTCCAACTACTTCCACCCCTCGGTGCTGTCCTCGACCGTCGAGGTGCTCGAGGACGCGGGTTTCACCGTGGTTGTCCCCGGCGAACCGGTGTGCTGCGGCCTGACGTGGATCTCCACCGGGCAGCTGCGCACGGCCAAGCGCGTGCTGCGCCACACCGTCAAGGTGCTGCGCGACGACCTGCGCGCCGGCACGCCCGTCGTCGGCCTCGAGCCGTCGTGCACCGCGGTGTTCCGATCCGACGCTCCCGACCTGCTCACCGGCGACGAGGACGTCAGACGCCTCGCCCACCAGACGACGACCCTTGCCGAGGTGCTGCGTCAGCGGGCCCCCGACTGGACGCCTCCCCGTCTGGACGTCGACGCGATCGTGCAGACCCACTGCCACCAGCACGCCGTCATGGGCACGAAGCCCGACGACGAGCTGCTCAGGGCCGCCGGCGTCGATGCCGACCGGCTCGGCTCGGGCTGCTGCGGCCTGGCCGGCAACTTCGGCTTCGAGCGTGGCCACTACGAGGTGTCCGTCGGTGCCGGCGAACGGGTGCTGCTCCCGCGGGTACGGGACGCGGACGCGTCGACCGTGGTCCTCGCCGACGGCTTCTCCTGCCGCACGCAGGTGGAGCAGGAGACCGGGCGCCACGCCGTCCACCTCGCCGAGCTGCTCGCCCGCGGACTGCACGACGACCCGTCGACGCACGCCACCGTCCCTGACCAGAACGACCGTCCCCGATCCGAGGAGAACTGAGATGAGCACCATGACCGTCGGAGACCACGTCCTCGAGCGACTGCGCGAGTGGGGCGTCGACCAGGTGTTCGGCTATGCCGGCGACGGCATCAACGGCCTGCTGGCCTCGTGGGAGCGCGCCGACGACAAGCCGCGCTTCATCCAGGCCCGCCACGAGGAGATGGCCGCCTTCCAGGCCTGCGGCTACGCCAAGCTGAGCGGCCGCGTCGGCGTCTGCACCGCCACGAGCGGGCCGGGCGCGATCCACCTGCTCAACGGCCTCTACGACGCCAAGCTCGACCACGTGCCGGTCGTCGCGATCGTCGGCCAGACGGCCCGGTCGGCGATGGGCGGCAACTACCAGCAGGAGGTCGACCTGCTCAGCCTCTTCAAGGACGTCGCGGGCGAGTACTGCCAGATGGTGACGGTCCCCGAACAGCTGCCCAACGTGCTCGACCGGGCGATGCGCATCGCCGCCTCCCGGCGCACCGTCACGGCGGTGATCATCCCGAGCGACGTGCAGGAGCTCGAGTACGCCCCGCCGCAGCACGCCTTCAAGATGGTGCCCTCGAGCCTCGACCAGACCTTCGCCCTGCCGGTGCCCTCCGACGTCGACCTGCAGCGGGCGGCCGAGGTGCTCAACGCGGGGGAGAAGGTCGCGATGCTCGTCGGCCAGGGCGCCCGGGCAGCGGTCGTCGAGGTCACCGAGACGGCCGATGCCCTCGGCGCCGGCGTCGCCAAGGCGCTGCTCGGCAAGGACGTGCTCTCCGACGAGCTGCCGTGGGTCACCGGCTCGATCGGGCTGCTCGGCACGCGTCCGTCCTACGAGCTGATGACCGACTGCGACACCCTGCTCGTCGTCGGCTCGAACTTCCCGTACACGCAGTTCCTCCCCGGTTTCGAGGAGGGCAGACCCAAGGTGCGGGCCGTGCAGATCGACGCCGACCCCACCATGGTCGGGCTGCGCTACCCCTTCGAGGTCAACCTCGTCGGCGACGCCGCCCGCACCCTCCGCGCGCTGCTGCCGCTGCTCACCCCGAAGGTCGACCGCTCTTGGCGCGAGACCGTGGAGTCGAACGTCGCCCGCTGGTGGGACGTCATGGAAGCCCGCGGCAAGGTCGAGGCCGACCCGATCAACCCCGAGCACGTCTTCGAGGAGCTGTCACCGCTTCTCCCCGACGACTCGATCATCACCGCCGACTCCGGCTCGGGCACCAACTGGTACGCGCGGCACGTGAAGATGCGCGGCAGCATGCGCGGCACCCTGTCGGGGACGCTCGCGACGATGGGGTGCGGGGTGCCGTACGCCATCGGCGCGAAGTTCGCCCACCCCGACCGGCTGGTGCTCGCGACGGTCGGCGACGGCGCCATGCAGATGAACGGCATGGGCGAGCTGGTGACGATCGCGAAGTACTGGAAGGAGTGGTCCGACCCGCGTCTCGTCGTCATGGTGCTGCAGAACGGCGACCTCAACCAGGTCACGTGGGAGCTGCGCGCCATGGGCGGCTCACCCCAGTTCCTGCCCTCGCAGCAGCTGCCGCCGGTCGACTACGCCGGCTTCGCCCGCAGCCTGGGGCTCGAGGGCATCCACGTCGACGACCCGGGCGAGGTCAACGCCTCGTGGATGCGGGCGCTCGCCTGCGACCGGCCCGCCGTCATCGTCTTCGAGACCGACCCCGCCGTCCCGCCGATCCCGCCGCACGCCACGTGGGACCAGATGAAGAAGGCCGCCGAGTCGGTGCTCAAGGGCGACCCGGACCGCGCCGACGTCGTCAAGGAGGGGATCCGCAGCAAGCTCGCCGAGGTCCTCCCCGGCCGCTCGGACTGAGCCCGCCGTGTCCAGCACGGACGCGTGGGCACCGTCGCCCGGCTCACCCCGGAGCCCCGCCGGCCCCGGCACGGTGGACGCGGTGCGCGCCACGGCGTTCACCGTGCCGACCGACGCTCCCGAGGCCGACGGCACGATCGCCTGGGACTCGACGACGTGCGTCGTCGTCGAGGCACGGTGCGACGGGGTGACGGGCACGGGCTGGACGTACGGGTCGGCCGCCGTCGCGGACCTCGTCGGGGGCCTGCTGGCCCCCGTCGTCGAGGGCGAGGACGTCCTCGCGGTGGCCGACCGCTGGCAGGACCAGGTCCGGGCGCTGCGCAACGTCGGGACCCGCGGCATCGGCGCCATGGCGGTGTCGGCGGTCGACACGGCCCTGTGGGACCTGCGCGCCCGACTGCTCGGGGTGCCGCTGCACCGCTTGCTCGGCTCCACCCGCGCGTCCGTACCGGTCTACGGCTCAGGCGGATTCACCACCTACACCGAGGAGAGGACCGTCGAGCAGCTCCTCGGATGGGCGGCGCAGGGCACGCACTGGGTCAAGCTGAAGATCGGGGAGTCGTGGGGCTCCTGCGTCGACCGTGACCTCGACCGGACGGCCCGCGTGGTCGACGCCGTCGGCCGGGGCGTGGGCGTCTTCGTCGACGCCAACGGCGCGTACTCCGTCGGCGAGGCGGTCCGCGTCGGGCGTCAGCTCGACGAGCTCGGCGTCACGTGGTTCGAGGAGCCGGTGAGCAGCGACGACGTGGCCGGCCTGCGCGAGGTGCGCCGCGCCGTCCGGGCCGACGTGGCCGTGGGGGAGTACGCCGACTCCCTCGACGCCGTCCGCGGGCTCTGCGCGGCCGGCGCGGTCGACTGCCTCCAGCTCGACGTCACCCGCATCGGCGGCATCACCGCCCTCTACCGCGCCGCGGCGGTCGCCGAGGCGCACCACCTCGAGGTGTCGGCGCACTGTGCGCCGCACCTCAGCGCGTCGGCGTTCTCGGCGGTCCCGGGCCTGCGGCACCTCGAGTACTTCCACGACCACGTCCGCGTCGAGGAGCTGCTGTTCGAGGGCGTGCCGCCGCTCGTCGCCGGGTGCCTGCCGCTCGACGCGGAGGTCGCCGGCCACGGCATGCGGCTGCGGCCCGACGCCTCCCGCTGGCTCTCCGCTCCGCCGGCCTGACCGCCGTCGCCGCGCCACCGGGCGGTGCGTCGAGGACGGTCGGGGCCCCGACGAACGACCGTTGCTCGTCGAGAACCTGCGACACGCGCAGGGACACGCCGTCTCGGACGCCCGGCCGTGACCAACGGTCGTCAGGAGGGACCGCATCCGCGAGGTCGTACCCTTCGCCGGGCGTGGCGAAAAATGGCGGACGCGGACGGTGACGCGACGCGGTCCGGTGCGCGACGATGTGCTGGTGAGCATCTCCGCTGACGCGTCGGCCAGTGAGTTCGCGCGCGTGGCCCGCGAACTGGCGGAGACGCACGGGGTGCTCCCCACCGTGGAGGCCATCGTGCACCGTGCGGTCGAGGTCGTGCCGTGCGACTGGGTCGCGGTCGCGGTCACCGACCACCTCACGTGGCGCCCGGCGCGGCTCTCGGCCTCCAACGACCCCGAGCTGGCCGACACCATCGCGAAGATCGCGGGCGGATGCGGGGTGAGCCCCGGCATCGCGGCCTTCGACTCCGGGGACGCCGTGGTCGTCCACGACCTCGCGCAGGACGAGCGCTTCCCCGAGTACGCCGCACGGATGCTGGCCGCCACCGAGGTGCGGTCCGTGGTGTCGCACGGCCTGCGGCTCGCGGGCGCCACCGTCGGCGTCATGACGTGCTACGCCCGCTGCCCGGAGCTGTTCGACGACGCCGCGGTCGAACGCGCCCACCTGCTGGCCCAGCACGCGGTCATCGCCATCGAGGTGTCCCTCGCCGACGACCGGGCCGACAACCTCCAGGCCGCGCTGGCCCGCAGCCGCACGATCGGTGCTGCCATCGGCATCCTCGTCGAGCGCTACCGCCTGACGCCCGACGGCGCGTTCGCCGTGCTGGCCCGGGTGAGCCAGCACCACAACCGCAAGGTCGCCGACGTCGCGACCGAGCTGCTCGAGACCGGCACCGTGCCCGGGCTCGAGCCGCTCGTCGGCTAGCTGCCGGGTCGGTCACCTCCAGGTGGGTCACGCCGGCGGCGGGTGGCGGTGCCGGCGTTTTCGTCGCGTCCTCACCGGGTAGAGGCGCAGCAGGCCCGTCGCGACGAGAGGAGACCGGGTGGAGCGCACCGACGCCGTGGTCATCGGCAGTGGCCCCAACGGGCTCGTGGCGGCCAACCTCCTGGCGGACGCCGGGTGGTCGGTGGTCGTGCTCGAGGAGCAGGAGACGCCCGGCGGCGCCGTGCGCAGCGACGACTCGGTGATGCCCGGCTACGTGCACGACACCTTCAGCTCGTTCTACCCCCTCGCGCTGGGCTCGCCGACGATCCGGGACCTGCGGCTCGAGGAGCACGGGCTGGAGTGGGTCCAGGCGCCGGCGGTCGTGGCGCACTCCTTCGCCGACGGCCGGTGGGCGGTGCTGCACCGCGACCGCGAGGAGACGGCCGCGGGCCTCGAGGCCGACGCCCCCGGCGACGGGGAGGCGTGGCTGGAGCTGTGCCGCACGTGGGACCGTGTCGGCGAGGACCTCGTCCGCTGCCTGCTGACCCCCTTCCCGCCGGTTCGCGGCGGCCTCGCCTTCGGCGCCCGCGCCCTGCGCAACGGTGGCGTCGAGCTGCTGCGCCAGCTGCTCATGCCGGCGCGCTCCCTGACCGACCAGCTGTTCCG
>JAEWFB010000512.1 GCA_023389095.1 Actinomycetes bacterium | reverse complement strand
CAGGCCACGATCCCGATCGTGGCAGCCATCTCCCGGGTGACGACCGTCCCCTACGCCGAGATCGTCGCCTCCATCGCGTCGAAGTCGGCCGGGCCAGGCACGCGGGCCAACATCGACGAGTTCACCGAAACGACGACGGCGGGCATCGAGAAGGTCGGCGGGGCCCTACGCGGCAAGGCGATCATCATCCTCAACCCGGCCGAGCCACCCCTGATCATGCGCGACACGGTGTTCGCCCTCATCAGCGAGGCCGACGAGCAGACGCACGAGGCGATCCGGGCCTCCGTCGACGAGATGGTCGCAAAGGTGCAGGAGTACGTCCCCGGCTACCGGCTCAAGCAGCACGTACAGTTCACCCCCATCGCTCCCGACGAGCCCGTGCGTACCCTGCTGCCAAAGGGCGCGCCCCGGGTGACGACGAAGGTGAGCGTCTTCCTCGAGGTCGAGGGCATGGCAATGTACCTGCCCGCCTACGCCGGCAACCTCGACATCATGACCTCCGCCGCCATGCGGGTGGCCGAAAGCATCGCCGAGCGCGGACGCTCACGGGCCGGCGCGGAGGTGACCGCGTGAGCACCCCTCGAGCCGACGCCGACGCCGTCGTCCCCACCCCAGGAGATCCGACCGTGACCCGCCCGAGCACCGAGACCCCCCTCCTCTACGTCCAGGACGTGACCCTGCGCGACGGCATGCACGCCGTCCGCCACCGGATCAGCCCCACCGACGTGGGCCAGATCGTCGCCGCCCTCGACGCGGCGGGCGTCGATGCCATCGAGGTGGCCCACGGCGACGGACTCGCGGGCGGCAGCCTCAACTACGGCCCCGGCTCGCACAGCGACTGGGCCTGGATCGAGGCAGCAGCCGAGAACATCACGCAGGCGACACTGACGACCCTGCTGCTGCCCGGCATCGGCACCATCACCGAGCTCGAGGACGCCTACTCCCTGGGCGTGCGCTCGGTCCGCGTCGCGACGCACTGCACCGAGGCGGACGTCTCCGCGCAGCACATCAGCAAGGCCCGCGAGCTCGGCATGGACGTCTCCGGCTTCCTCATGATGAGCCACATGAGCAGCGCGCCCGAGCTCGCCGCCCAGGCCCGCCTCATGGAGTCCTACGGCGCGAACTGCGTGTACGTCACCGACTCCGGGGGCCGCCTGACCATGGATGGCGTGCGGGAGCGCGTACGGGCCTACCGCGACGTGCTCGACCCCGACACCCAGATCGGCATCCACGCCCACCAGAACCTCTCGCTCGCGGTCGCCAACTCGGTCGTGGCGGTCGAGGAGGGCGTCGTGCGCGTTGACGCCTCGCTCGCCGGTCACGGAGCGGGAGCGGGCAACTGCCCCATCGAGCCGTTCGTCGCCGTCGCCGACCTCAACGGCTGGAAGCACCGCTGCGACCTCTTCGCCCTGCAGGACGCCGCCGACGACCTCGTGCGACCGCTCCAGGACCGACCCGTCCAGGTCGACCGGGAGACGCTGACGCTGGGCTACGCGGGGGTCTACTCCAGCTTCCTGCGCCATGCCGAGGCAGCCTCGCAGCGCTACGGCATCGACGTGCGCTCGATCTTGCTCGAGGTGGGGCGACGCAAGCTCGTCGGCGGCCAGGAGGACATGATCGTCGACATCGCCTTGGACCTGATGCGCAGCCACTAGAGGGCTCGTTGGATCGAGACCGCTCCTGAAGCGCCAAGCGGCCGGGAGCGGGCCCTCGGGTGCCCGCCGTCCATCAACACTGCGATCGTCTCGGCTCGCCCGCCGGATCGGGGGAGCGCGGAAACGAACGATGACAGCAAGGGTGACCATGAGACGCGCCGGGGATGAACGTGGTGGTCGTAGTGTCCAGTGAGCTCCAGGCCCACCACGACGCCGCAACAACTTCTCGCCTCGCGCGCGCCACCACTATGCCCCCCGTTCGAAGTGGCGACCGCGCGGTTCTTCTGGGCTCGTTGGCGCTCCTGTCGATGATCTCCCCGTTCGCGACGGACATGTACCTCCCGTCCTTCCCGCGCATGGCCGACGACCTGTCAACCGGCCACTCCGGTGTCCAACTGACGCTCACGACCTTTCTCGTTGGCGTGGCTCTCGGGCAGCTCTTCTTCGGCCCGTTGTCGGACCGTCGCGGGCGCAAGGGGCCCTTGGTCGCAGGCTCTCTGCTGTGCGTCATCGCCTCCTTCGTCGCCGTGTACGCACCGACCATCGAGGTCCTGCTCGCAGCCCGCTTCTTCCAAGGGCTCGGAGGCGCCGCCGGGATCGTGATCGCGCGCGCCATCGTCGCGGACCTGTTTCATGGCGCCGAGGCGGCGAGCATCTTCAGCGTGCTCGCCGTCCTCGGTGGGCTTGCCCCGATCGCGGCCCCGGTAGCAGGCGGGCTGCTCGCTGGTCCCGTCGGATGGAGGGGCGTGCTGGGAGTCCTCGCGGCACTGACGGTCGCCATGAGCCTCGTCGCCGTGTTCGTCATCCGCGAGTCCGCGCCGGCGCGGACTCGCGGCGCCACATCGCCCTCGGCTCCACACCCTTCGTCACCGCCTCCGCCAGCGGCGCGCAGCCCCCACTTGGGGACGGTGCTGCGCCGTCCCGGCTTCACGGCATACGCCCTCGTGAAGACGTTCAGCTTCGCGGTTCTCATGGGCTACATCGCGGCGTCGCCCTTCATCTACCAGGACTACGTCGGCGTGGGCGAGCTCGCCGGCGCGGCCCTGTTCGGGTTGAACTCGCTGGCGATGATCGCCGCCAACGCCCTGAACGCGCGCTTCGTGCGCCGCCGAGGTCCGGCGCGCATGCTGCGCGCGGGACTCGTTGTGCTCACGACCGCGGTCGTCGCCCTGTCCCTGGTCGTCTTCCTGCCGGCTCCGCCGTGGGCGCTCGTGCCCGTCCTCATGCTGCTGGTGGGCAGCATGGGGCTCATCTTCGGCAACTCGATCGGCTTGGCCATCAGCCACGCCCGCGATGCCGCCGGGTCCGGGTCGGCCGTGATCGGGTTCGGCCAGTTCGTCGCCGGTGCAGCCGTTGCGCCCCTCGTCGGCCTCGGGGATCGCGCCACCCCCGTCCCCATGACCCTGCTCATCGTCGCCGCCACCGGCGCGAGCTGGGTGTGCGCGGTCATCGGGCGTCGCGCCGGCGTGCCCGGCGACTGACGCGGACGGCGCGGGCCGGCGTTCCACGAGGTGGCACGACCGGCTCGGCAACGGCGGTCGCCTGCGCGATGCTGCTGGGGAACGCCGGTGTCGAGCCTGACTCCGGCCAGAGCGCGCGACGAGGAGTTGGCCGATGACCACCACGACTGCGGAACTGACCGAGCAGAGCACCAGCCGGACGGTCGAGACGCCCAGCGGCACGATCCACTACAACGAGGCCGGGGATGGGCACCCGCTGCTCCTGCTCCACGGCAGCGGCCCGGGTGCGACCGGCTGGAGCAACTTCGGCCCCAACCTCAAGGCCCTGAGCAGGCAGTTCCGTGTCATCGCGGCAGACATGCCGGGCTGGGGCAAGTCCTCGCCCGTCACGTACGAGGACCGCGACCACGTGACGGCCGTGCGAGACCTGCTGGATGCGCTCGGTATCGACAAGGTGGCCCTGGTGGGCAACTCGATGGGTGGTGCGACGACCCTCAAGTTCTCGGCCGTCCACCCCGAGCGGGTGTCCCACCTCATCACCATGGGAGCCGGTGCAGGCGGTGCCCGCCTCTTCTCCCCGGCCGATGGCCCGTCCGAGGGGCTGAAGATCCTCCACCAGGGCTACCTCGAGCCGTCGGTCGAGGTCATGGCGAAGCTCGTCGACATCATGACGTTCGACAGCGGCAGCAAGAGCGCGGCGCTGGCACAGCAGCGCTACGACAACGCCACGGCCAACCGCGTGCACCTGGAGAACTTCGCCGCCGGGATCGGAAAGCCCCGCCGCGGCACGGCCACCGACGAGGAGCTGGCCAGCATCTCCGCGCCGGCCCTCATCGTCCACGGCCGCGACGACCGGGTCGTCGGCTACGAGCATGGGCTGAAGCTGGTCACGGTCATCAAGAACGCGCGGCTCGTGCTGTTCAACCGGTGCGGCCACTGGGCCCAGCTCGAGCACGCCGACGAGTTCAACCGGCTCGTGGCCGACTTCGTCGCGAACAACTGACCGGACGACGGCCACGAGAAGAAGGACACAGCGATGAACACGGTGCTCGAGCGCGTGGAGGAGCTGGCCGCATACCTGCAGGAGCAGGCGGAGGAGGCCGACGACCTCGGTCGCCTGCCCGACGAGACGCGGAAGCGGCTGGTGGAGACCGGCGTGGTCCGCATGTTGCAGCCCAAGGACTTCGGCGGACTCGAGAGCTCGCCGGTCGAGTTCTTCGAGACGGTCCTGTCGATCGGGTCTCGGCACGGGTCCTCCGGGTGGGTCGCCGGCGTGGTCGGGGTGCACCCCTTCGAGCTGGCCGTCGGCACCCGGCAGATGCAGCAGGAGGTCTGGGGTGAGGACCCGAACACGTGGGTGGCCTCGCCTTACGCACCCTTCGGCCGGGCCCGTCCGGTCGATGGGGGCTTCGTCTTCAGTGGACGCTGGCCCTTCTCCTCCGGCACGGACCTGTGCGACTGGGTCGTGCTGGGTGGCATGGTGACGGACCAGCAGGGCGAGGTGACCGGGCCGAACCCGGTCCGGCACTTCATCCTGCCGCGCTCCGACTACGAGATCGTCCAGGACTCCTGGCAGGTCGTCGGCCTTCGGGGGACGGGCAGCAAGGACGTCATCATCAAGGACGCATTCGTCCCCGCCCACCGGGTGATCGACCCCACGGACCTCGAGACGGGGGCCGCGGCGGAACGGGCCGGACGGGCGGACGTGCCCCTCTATCGGATGCCGTTCCACACGATGTTCAGCGGCACGATCGCCTGTGCGACCCTCGCCCTGGCGGAGGGTGCGCTGGCGGCTTTCGTCTCCCACAGCCGGTCCCGGGTGAGCCGGGCGGGTCACCAGGTCAGCCAGGACCCGCACCAGCTGGCCGCGCTCGGCGGGGCGGCGGCAGACATCCAGGCCAGCCGGGTCCAGTTCCTCTCCGACGTGGAGCGGCTCTGGGACCTCGCCCAGCGCTGCGTCCCGATCGACGTGGCGGTGCGGGCGGAGGTCAGGAGGAACCAGGTGCGGGCAGTCCGACGCGCCGTGGACGGCGTGGACCGCATCGTGGCCCACGCGGGCGGTCACGCCATGCGTCTGGACAACCCGATCCAGCGGTTCTGGCGCGACGCGCACACCGGCCTGGCCCACGCCTCCAACGTCGCCGACCCCGTCTACGCGGTCTACGGCCTGAACCTGTACGGGCACGACCTGCCACCGGGTACTCGCCTCTGAACGGGGCCGGAACGTCCTGTCGGTGGCGAACAAAGAGCTGGCCCGGGTCTCAGACCCGGGCCAGCTCTTCGTTCGTCGTGGTGTCGTGCGCAGCGAGTCGCGTCCGGCCAGAGGCCTCAGGACAGCGTCCCCCCAGAGGTCTCAGGACAGCGTCCGGCCAGCGGCCTCAGGACACCAGGGACATGTTCAGCGCGTACGCGCTGCTCACTCCGCGGGCGGCGTGACGCACGTGCGACTCGATGCGCTGCCAGCTCGTGCCGTGGGGCGGGCCCGAGGCAGAGATGGCGGCGACGACCCGTCCCTCGACGATGACCGGGGCGGCGACGCAGGTGAGCCCCAAGGTGCCTTCCTCCCGGTCGTAGGCCACCCCGGCTTCACGGATGCGGCGCAGCTCGCGCACGAACCGGCCCGGCTCAGTGATGGAGTTGCGGGTGCGGCGGGGCAGGCCCGCCTCGACGACCGCACGAACGGCCGCGCCGTCACTGAAGGCCAGCATCGCCTTGCCCAGCCCGGTGCACGACGCCGGGAGCCGGGCCCCGGGCACCGTCACCAGGCGCACGGGGTTGCCCGCATGCACCTTCTCGACGTAGACGACGTCGGTTCCCTCGAGGATCGCCAGGTGCGCCGTGAGGCCGGTGTTGATGTGCAGCTCGCTCAGGTCGTGGATGGCCACGTCACGCAGGCCGTGCGGGCGACAGAAGCCGACCCGGCTGCCGAGCTCGAACAGAGACAGGCCCAGCCGGTACTTGGCCCCCGACCGCGCGACGAAGCCGGCGCGCTCGAGGTCACCGAGGAGCCGGAAGGCCGTGGACTTCGGCATGCCGGCCCGGCGGGCCAGCTCACTGACGCCGAGCTCCGGGATGGTGCCGCGGAACGCGGCCAACAGCTCCAGGGCCTTGCCCACTGACGTCATCTGCCGGTCGTCGCACTCCGGGGAGACGTCCTGCAGGGGGCTTCGGACGGGAACGGTCATCGGTTCTCCTTCGCCACTCACCTCGTCGTCGAGATGCGCTCGTCGTCACTGTCCCAGCCGTTCGGCTCAATGGGACGTGCGTCCCATTATGCGGAACACTCCAGATGGGTGGAGGAGTATTCCGCAGGGTGAGGCAAAGCCGTTTCCGGGGCCCGGACGCGTGTCACCGTCATGTTCCGGAGGACGGCACGAGACGCAACCGTGATTGCTACAGGCGTGGCGATCATGACTGCGGCAAAGGTCGCCGACCTGCCGACGTCAACGTAGACGAGATGACACCGGGCCCAGCGGGCGCCGAGTAAGGAAACGATCATGGTCACAACAGGTAGAACCCGCCGGGCGGTTGTCGCGCTCGTCGCGATCACCTCGGTCAGCCTCGCCAGCGCCTGCAGCTCCGGTTCCCAGGCCGCGACCGGCACGGGCGGCGGTGTCGAGAAGCCGGACATCTCCGTTGCGGTGTTCCCGAGCTTCAACGCCCTGGGCGCCCAGGCGGCCAACGCTGACGGCACCTTCAAGGCCGAGGGCCTCAACGTCACGCTGACCAAGGTCGCGACGCCGGCCGAGGGCATGCCCCAGCTGCTCGGCGGCAAGGTGCAGTTCGCGCTCATGGACATGACGGTCCCGGCCGTGGCCCGCAGCAAGGGCGTGCCGCTCGTGCTCGTTGCCCCGGGCGCCAAGGGCACGCCGCCCAAGGACGGCTTCGGGGTCGGCAACCTCTGGGTGCGGGCAGGTAGCCCCATCAAGACCATGAAGGACGTCCAGAACGCCACGTTCGGCATTCCGCAGATCAACAGCCAGATCTGGGTGGACATCCGCTCGGCGGTGGACGAGGCGGGCGGCGACTCCTCGAAGATCAAGTTCGTCGAGGTGCCCAACACCCTCTCGGCCCTCAAGGCCGGCAACGTCGACGTCACCACGACCTCCGAGCCGGCCGGGACGGCGGCCCTCGAGGACACCTCCATCCACCGGCTGGCGGGCTACACCGCCGCCGGCGCGGACCTCGCCTACGCCTACGTCACCACGAAGGAGTTCGCCCAGCAGAACCCCAACACGGTCAAGGCCTTCGAGCAGTCGATCCTCAAGGCCAACTCAGCGGTGAACGCCGACCCGGCCAAGCGGGTGCAGGTCGCCTCGACCTACGTGAAGGCGCCCAAGGCGCTGCTCGAGAAGGCGCACTACCCGGAGTTCGGCACCGAGCCGATCAGCCCGTCGTCGGTGCAGACGGCCCTCGACCGCCTGGTCAAGTACGGCCTGCTCGAGCAGGCCAAGGCCCCCAAGGCGGCCGACCTGATCGTCGCCGGCCAGTAGATCGCAGCGGCCCGGGTCGCAGCAGCAACGTCTGCCGCGACCCGGGAAGGAAGGAGACTCGCGATGGCGCGATCGGAACACCCACGCGCGAGCGCCGGCTGGCGCCTGACCCGGCAGGTGGCGGCGGTCATCATCGCCCTCGTCATCTGGCACCTGTTCGCCGTCGGACCGGGCCGGGCAGCAGACGTCCCGACGCCGAGGCTAACCCTGACCACGGCGGTCGAGATGGCCCGCACGGGTGACTACTGGACCGCGGTCGGCAACACGCTACTCACAGCGAACCTTGGGCTCCTGCTGTCTATCTTGGTCGGTGTGCCGCTCGGCCTCATCAACGGGTCCAGTCGCAAGGTGGCCCGCAGCTCCCAGTTCGTCGTCGACTTCGGCCGGACCATCCCGGGGGTGGCCATCCTGCCGCTCGTCCTGCTGCTCTTCGGCGGCACCCGCGCGATGGCCCTGATCCTGGTGATGTTCGGCGCCGTCTGGCCGATGCTGGTGCAGTCCACATACGCCGTGCAGCAGGTGTCGCCGCAGCTGCGCCAGGTCAGCGCGGCGTTCCACCTGAGCCTTACCGACCGGATCAGAACGGTCTACCTGCCGAGCGCCATGCCGTTCCTGACCACGGGGCTGCGCATCGCCGCGACGATCAGCCTGCTCCTGGCCATCTCGGCCGAGTTCCTCGGCGGGACGGACGGCCTCGGACGCAACCTGTTCAACGCCCTGACGGTCAACAACCCCGACGAGATGTTCGTGTACGCCTTCACGGCGTCCCTGCTCGGGGTCGCGCTCAACCTCATCCTGCTCGCCGCCCAGCGCCGGATCCTGTGGTGGCACCCCTCCCAGCGAGAGAGAGCCTGACATGAAGTCGCTGCGCTCGAAGGTCCTCTGGGAGATCTGGCTCCCCGTCCTGCTCCTCGTCATCTGGTGGGTCGCCAGCGCGGACAGCACGTCGTTCTACTTCCCGCCGCTCGCCACGATCCTCACCGAGTTCAAGGCGCTCTGGATCTTCCAGAACGTGCCCACGGAGATCGTGCCCAGTGTGGGTCGGCTCGCCGCCGGCTTCGCCATCGCCGTCGTCGGCGGCGTCACTCTGGGCCTGCTGCTCGGCTCGGTCCGCGCGCTCGAGGAGGCGGTCCGCCCGATCATCGAGTTCCTCCGGGCCACCCCGGGTGTGGCCATGCTGCCCATCATGATGCTGCTGCTCGGCATCGGGACCCCGATGAAGATCGCCATCATCGGGGTGGTCAGTGCGTGGCCGGTCCTGCTCAACACCATCGACGGCGTCCGCTCCGTGGAGCCGGTGCTGCGGGACGTCTCGAGGAGCTACCGGCTCTCGCCGTGGGAGCGGATCCGCTTCATCATCCTTCCGACCGCGACACCCCAGATCTTCGCCGGGGCCCGGACCGCGTTGGCGATCGGGGTGGTGGCCATGGTGATCTCCGAGATGGTCGGCACGCCGGGTGGCATCGGCTACTTCATCCTCAACTCGCAACGCGAGTTCGACATCCCTGCGATGTGGACGGGCATCATCGCCCTCGGCATCGTCGGTTACCTGCTCAACAAGCTCTTCGGCCTCGTGGAGAACCGGGTCCTGAGCTGGCACAAGGGCATGATGGCCCACCACGAAGGAGGCGGCTCATGAACGAGACCGATGACCAGAGCGCAACGTACGGCACCGTCCTGGAGGTGACCGGGCTCGGCCACTCCTACGGACAGCACACGGTCCTGCAGGGCCTCGACTTCACCGTCGCCAAGGGCGAGTTCCTTTGCATCGTCGGGCCCTCCGGCGCCGGCAAGACCACCCTGCTCCAGTGCCTGACCGGCCTGCGCAAGCCGACGGAGGGTCGTGTCGTCTTCGAGGGCGAGATGGTCCGCGACACCCCGCGCGGCATGGCGGTCGTCTTCCAGGACTACAGCCGTTCCCTCATGCCCTGGCTGCGGGTCATCGACAACGTCGCCCTGCCGCTTCGCTCGGCGGGCGTGCCGAAGAGCGAGCGGCTCGAGCAGGCACGGGCGGCGCTGGCCGAGGTCGGGCTCGCCGACTCCACCCACGCCTACCCGTGGCAGCTCTCCGGAGGCATGCAGCAGCGCGTCGCCATCGCGCGCGCGCTCGCTTTCCGACCTCACGCCATCGTCATGGACGAGCCGTTCGCCTCGGTCGACGCCCAGACGCGTGCCGACCTCGAGGACCTCGTCATCCGGCTCAAGGAGCGCCTCGGCATCACCGTGGTCCTCGTCACCCACGACATCGACGAGGCCGTCTATCTGGCCGACACCGTCCTGGTCCTGTCGGGCAAGCCGGCCAGCGTCGCGGCGCTCATCCCCGTCGACCTGCCGACGCCCCGGGACCAGCTCGCCACCAAGGCGCTGCCGGCCTTCGCCGAGCTGCGAAGCCGCGTCTACACCCTGATCCGCAAGCCCCCCTCCGCGGGTGCCGAGCAGCCGGACGACGAGCGCGACGTCGCGCCCGTCAGCGCGGGCACGGGGGCGTGACGGACCCTCGCGACCACGTGCTGACTGCAGCCGGGGCCCAAGCCCTGGTGCAGTCGGTGCTGGAGTCCGCTGCGCAGCTGCGGTTGCGGGTCAGTGTCGCCGTCGTCGACGAGCGCGGCTTCGACCTCCTCGTCGTGCGCGGTGACGGGGCGAGCTGGTTCACCCCCGACGTGGCCCGCACCAAGGCGCGGACCGCGGCAGCCTTCGCCCGCCCCTCGGAGAGCCTCCTCGAGCTGCGCGCGGCTCATCCGGACCTGTTCGTGCTGCTCGGCGAGGGGCTGCCGTTCACCCCCACGCCGCTGCCCGGCGGCCTGCCCGTGCGCCACGGCGACCGGCTCATCGGAGGACTCGGGGTCAGCGGTGCCAGCCCGGACCAGGACGTCCGTCTCGCCGATGCTGCTCTGTCGGCTCTGGCACTGCCCGCGGAGGGCTTCGGGCAATCGTCCCGCCCGGCGGGACAGCAGCCTAGGTAGGGCTCGCCCGGCCGACGAGACTGAGGCGCGCGGGCCGCCAGGTGGTGGTCCCACCACCAGCACACGAGGAGACACCGATGACTCAGCTCGACACGACGGTGGCTGTGGGTGACGACGACATCGACCCGGCACTGTTCCGCGAGACCCTCGGGCACTACCCGACCGGCGTGGCCGTGGTCACCGGGATCGCCGAGGACGGCACGCCGGCGGGCATGGTCGTCGGCTCGTTCACCTCGGTCTCGCTGGATCCCCCTCTCGTGGCGTTCCTCCCGACGCGCGAGTCCGGCAGCTTCGCCCGGCTGCGTACGGGAAAGACCTTCTGCGTCAACGTTCTCGCCTCTGACCAGGAGCAGACCTGCCGCCGGTTCGCCTCACGGGCACCGGACAAGTTCGAGGGCGTCGCGTGGTCACCCGCCCCGGCCGGCGCGCCCATCTTGGACGGGGCGGTCTCGTGGATCGAGTGCACCTACGAGGACGTCCTGGAGGGCGGGGACCACTACATCGTCCTCGGACGCGTCCGCCACCTCTCCGTGGCCCGGCCCTCGCTGCCGCTGCTCTTCTTCCAGGGAGGCTACGGGCGCTTCGCGCCTCCGTCGCTCGTCGCGCCCTCCCACCCCGACCTCATCCACGCGGTGCGGCTGGCAGAGCTGGCCCGGCACGACATCGAGCAGCTCAGCGCCGAGCACGGCGTCAACTGCGCGGTGCTAGCGCAGGTGGGCGGCGACGTCGTGTTCGTCCTCACCTCCAACCAGTCGCAGGAGCGGACCACGCCCTCCGTCGGGCACCGGGTCCCGCTCATCCCGCCACTCGGTTCGGTCTTCCTGCGTGACGCCCCGGAGGAGGACGTGCAGGAGTGGCTGGCGCGTGCACCGGGGCAGGGCGCTGCCACCGTCGAGACGTTCCGGCGCAACCTCGACCGGGTTCGGGAGCGCGGCTTCTCGCTCTCGCTCATGCCGGACCCGACGGTGGACCGCATCTCGTTGATGTCCGACTACTCGTCGACGGATCGACTGCCGAAGCACGAGCGGCTCATGAAGCAGATGATCGCCGACACGGCCACGCTCTACGAGCCGGACCTCGACCCGGACGCGACCTACCACCTGCACTCGATCGTCGTGCCCGTCCCAGGGCCGGCCGGCACCCCGCCCATCGCGATGCGGATGTCCGGGCTGCCGGCGGGTGCCACGACCGGCCAGGTGCAGCAGTGGGTCGAGGCGTTGACCGCCGCTGCGTCCTCGGCTGCCGCGAGGTTGTGCCGGTGACCGTCGTCGACGGCATTCCGCCATCTGGCACGGTCCGCTGGTCGGGCCGGCGTGGACGACCGAGCATGACGATCAGACAACGTGAAGGAAAGGACCAAACGATGAACGCACGCGTCAAGGCCTTCGGGTACGCCGTCGTGTCGGCGACCGACCTCGAGGCCTGGGAGCGCTTCGGCGCCGACCTGCTCGGGCTGCAGGTCGCCGAGCGCACCGCCGACCGGCTCACCCTCCGGATGGACGAGTACATCCACCGCATCGACATCCGACGCGCGGACACCGACGGTGTCATCGCGCTCGGCTGGGACGTGGGCAGCCAGTGCGCGCTCGAGGAGATCTCGCAGCGGCTCGCAGCCGCAGGCTACGAGGTCAGCCAGCGCGACGCGCAGTCCGCGGCCGAGCGCGGCGTCGAAGGCCTGGCGAGCTTCCGCGACCCTGACGACAACTACGACGTCGAGCTGTTCTGGGGCCTGCGCAACGCCACCGAGCGGTTCGTGTCCCCGATCGGGGCGAATTTCGTGGCGCGCGAGCTCGGGCTCGGGCACGCCTTCCAGGTGGTACGTGACGAGCAGACGTACCGTCAGCTGTACTTCGAGCTGCTGGGGTTCCGTCTCAGTGACCACATCGACATGCCGGGCGGTGTCGCCGGCGTCTTCACGCACTGCAACCCGAGGCACCACTCGTTCGCCTTCGCGGCGTCCCCCAACCGGCCCATCGGGGTCGGTCACCTCATGTTCGAGATCGACGACCTGGACGTCCTCGGTCGCAACTACGACAAGGTCCTCGCCGGGGCGGCCCCGATCCTGTCGACCTTCGGCAAGCACACGAACGACAAGATGATCTCCTTCTACGTCCGGTCACCCTCCGGCTTCGGGATCGAGTACGGCATCGACGGCATCCTCATCGATGACGAGACGTGGCTGCCCACCCGCTACGACGTGGCCCACTACTGGGGACACCAGCGCACCCCCTGACCAGTCCGAGGAGAGGAGCGGCCATGGCCGTCATGGAAGAGATCGAGCAGATCGCGGACCTGCTCGAGGCCAACGCAGCAGCAGCAGAGGAGCTCGGGCGGCTCACCGATGAGTCCGCCTCGGCCTTGCGGGCGTCGGGCGTGGTGCGCATGCTCCAGCCCAAGGACTTCGGAGGGCTGGAGTCGCACCCGGTGGACTTCTTCCGCGCCGTGCTCGAGATCGGGTCGCGCGACCCGAGCGCGGGCTGGGTGGCCGGAGTCGTGGGCGTCCACCCGCACGAGCTGGCCCACGGTGACCGGCGGGTCCAGCAGGAGGTGTGGGGGCAGGACCCGGACACCTGGGTCGCCTCGCCCTACGCGCCGATGGGCCGGGCCAGGCCCGTGGAGGGCGGCTACGTCTTCAACGGGCGCTGGAACTTCTCGTCGGGCACCGACCACTGCCAGTGGGTCATGATCGGTGGCCTCGTCACCGACCAGGAGGGCAACGTCACCCAGCCGGACGCCGTGCACTTCCTGCTCCCGCGCTCGGACTACGAGATCGTCGACGACTCCTGGGATGTCATGGGACTGCGCGGCACCGGCAGCAAGGACCTCGTGGTTCGGGAAGCCTTCGTCCCCGCCTATCGCACGATCGAGACGAAGGGGGTCACCGACGGCACCGGGGGCAAGGACCCGAGCCGCGAGACGGTTCCCCTGTTCCGCATGCCGCGCAACGTCATGTTCTCGGGAGCCATCACGACGGCCACCCTGGCCATGGCCAAGGGCACGTTGGCCGCCTACGTGGCCGTCACCCGTGACCGGCAGGGGCGCGGCGGTCGGGCAGCACTCGACCCGTTCCAGCTCTCGGCGATGGGCGCCGCGGCCGCGGACATCGATGCGAGCGTGCGTCACGTCCTCTGGGACGTCGAGCGCGTCTTCGAGGTGGTCTCGCGCGGAGAGGTCGTGCCGCTCGAGCTCCGGGCCGAGGTGCGTCGCAACCAGGTCCAGGCGAGCCAGCGTGCCGCTGCGGCCGCTGACAGCGTCTTCCGGCTCAGCGGAGGAGGGTCGCTGCACCACAGCGGCGCCCTCCAGCGTCGGTGGCGTGACACCCAGGCTGCGTTGCACCACGTCCAGAACGGGTCCGGACCGATCTTCCAGGCCTACGGTCTCAACCTCTTCGGCCACCCGATCCCGGGCCACGTGAAGATCTGATGTCCACGACCGTTCCCGCTGCAGCGGCGGCCCTCCCCCTCACCGCCGGGTCGACGAGCCGCTTCGTCGACGCCGGCGGCGTCCGGGTGCACTACCACGAGGCCGGGGCGGGCCCCGTGCTGCTCTGTGTCCACGGCGGCGCCCCGGGAGCCTACGGCTGGGGCAACTTCGGGGCCAACGTCCCCGGCCTCGCCGAGCACTTCCGAGTGCTCGTGGTCGACCTCCCGGGGTATGGCCGTTCGGACAAGCCCGAGATCAGCGGAGGCCGCTACGCCTTCTACGCGAGGGTCTTCGCCGACATGTTGGCCGCCCTCGAGATCGAGTCCGCCCACGTCCTCGGGATGGCCACGGGTGGCGCCGCGGCCATGATGCTGGCCATCGAGCACCCCCAAGTCGTCGACGACCTCGTCCTCGTCAGCTCCGCCGGGGGGCTCCCGCTGTTCACGCCCATGCCGTCCGAGGGCCAGAAGCTCATCCAGGCCTACTACGGCGGCGACGGGCCCTCGCGCGCGAAGATGCGGTCCTACCTCGAGATGATGATGTACGACGCTTCGTCGATCACCGAGGACCTGGTCGAGGAGCGCTACCTGGCGAGCGTCGAGCCGGAGTTCATGACGGGCGCGCCCGAGGGCCGCGGAGCCCAGAACCGCCCGGTCACCGAGCAGGTGTGGCGCGACGTCGACCGCGTCCGCGCACGCACGCTCGTGGTCTGGGGGCGCGACAACCGCGTCCAGGGCTACGACAACGCGCTGTTCCTGCTCAACCGGATCCCGGACGTCCAGGTGCACGTGTACGGGCGGACGGGTCTCTGGGTGCCCTTCGAGCGGACCGGCGAGTTCAACGCCCTCGTGGTCGGCTTCCTCGCCCCCTCCCGCGACGACCGTTGATCTCCAGCCCGGCGCGGCGCCCGGCCTCGCCCCGGGTGGTTGCTCGAGGAGCCGGCGGGCCCCGGGCGCCCGTACCTCTTGACAGCCGAGAGAGTGCGACTCTACCGTTCAGAATAATGGAATGGCATTCCGAATAATGGGAGGCAGACGATGGAGTCTGGAAACCTGCTCGACGGCGACCACAAGCGCTCGGTCCTGGGGCGAGCGTTCGACATCCTCGACTGCTTCGGTGCCGAGACCCCCGAGCAGACCATCGCGGGAGTGTGCTCCCAGACCGGGCTCCCGCCGGCGACGGTCCACCGGATGCTGGCCCACCTCGTCGAGTGGGGCGCCGTCGAGCGCGCGTCCCGCGGCCGCTACCGGCTCGGTCGCCGACTCTGGCGGCTCGGCTGGGGGGTGCCCGAGGTCCGCCGACTGCGCGACGTGGCACGACCGTTCCTCGTCGACCTCTACTCGGCCACCGGCGCGCCGGTCGCGTTGTGGTCCCGTGACCGCGACCACGCCATCCTGAGCGACCTCATCTGCGGCCACCAGGCGTCGGGCTCCTGGCAGCCCGATCGACGAGTCCCGTTGGCGCAGGGGGCGGGTGGCCTCGCCATGCTCGCCTACCTTCGTCTGGACGAGATGGCGGACGAGGCAGGCGGGCCGCTCGGTGACGGCGGCGACTTCGTGCTGCGCCAACGGCTCGGCGACGTCCGTCGCGTCGGGTATGCCGTGAGCCGCTCCAGCGTGCCGAAGGAGGGCATGCTGATCGCTGCCCCGGTCTTCGACGAGGACGGCCAGGTCCGCGCGGCCGTATCGGTCCGGCTGTCGCCGGAGCCGCTCAGGCCAGCAGCGCTCGCCCGTGTGGTCGTCGAGGCCGCCCTGCTGACCTCCCGGGGCCTCGGGCACCGGGGCCTGGGTCGCCGGGGCGGCCTGCAGCCGGTTCGTCGGTACGCCTGAACCGCTCGGCCGCCTGCGCACCCCCGCTGCCGCATACCCTTGACCGCCGGCCCCGGGCCGCTGCGCGACGACGCTCGCTCGAGGGCGGCAGCTGCCCGAGCTCGGCGACACCTCGACAGAAGGAGCACCACCGATGTCCGTGCTGGCCAAGACGGCCCAGGCGATCGACAGCCTCGCCCGGGCCGGGCGACCCTTGCGGCTCGCCGAGGTGGCCGAGGACCTCGGTCTGCCCAAGTCGTCGGTACACCGTCTCCTGACGGAGCTCACCGAGCTGCGGATCGCGCGCCGTACCCCTGAGGGGCTTTTCGCCCTGGGCCCGCGGCTGCTCTCCTGGGGAGCCAGCGCAGCCGACTCCTTCGTGATCCGGGGGGTCGCCGAGCCGTGGATGCACCGCCTGCGCGACTCCACGGGCGAGAGCGTGCACCTCTACATCCGGCATGGCTCCAACCGGGTCTGCCTCGCCTCTGTCGAGGGGCGCGCGGCCCTGCGGCCCGTCGTGCCCACCGGCGGCCTGCAGCCGCTCGCGATGGGTTCCTCGGGCAAGCTGCTCCTCGCCTTCGCGCCCAGCGTGGTGCTCGAAGAGGTTCGCGCCGAGGCGAAGAAGAGCCGGATGCCGGTCCCTGAGGACGAAGAGCTCGCCACGATCCGTGAGACCCACTGGTCGGTCTCCATCGACGAGCGTGAGAAGGGTCTGAGCGGGGCGGCGACCTCCATCCGTGACGCGCAGGGCGAGGTCGTCGCCGCCCTCAGCATCTCGGGATCCTCCACCCGACTCACGCTGCAGCGCTACTCAGAGGTCAAGGACGAGGTCTTCGGTATCGCCAACGAGATCGGGGCGGCGGTCGCCGGACGTGCCGAGCGACTCGCCTGAGGCGGTGTTCCGGTAGGTGCGAGGACACCTGCCGGGGACGTAGCCGGGCTCGCAGGATGGGCGACAACCACCTGCTCGAGCCCAAGGAGCGCCATGAGGATCGCCCGTTTCGACGATGACCGCATCGGTGTGGTCGTCGGTGAAGGCATCGTCGACGTGACCGACGCGCTGGAGCCCAGCGCGGGGGAGTGGCCACCGGTCGGGATGAACCGGCTGATCCGCGACTTCGCGGTGGTCCGCCCGACGCTGGCCCAGGCGGCCGAGCGGGGACTCGCCCGCCCGCTGTCCGAGGTCACCCTGCGCACGCCGGTGCCCTGGCCCAACAAGGTGATCGCCTTCCCGGTCAACTACCACGACCACGGCAGGGAGATGCAGGCGCAGTACCGCGCCGACGTGCAGGGCTTCTTCCTTAAGCCGCCGTCGTCGCTCTCCGGGGCCGGGGAACCGGTCGTCCTGCCGGCCCTCACCGGCCGGGAGGTCCACCACGAGTCCGAGCTGGCGATCATCATCGGTGCCGGGGGGCGCGACATCCCCCGCGCGGACTGGCAGGCCCACGTGTTCGGCTACGCCTGCCTGCTCGACATGGTCGTGCGCGGTCGCGAGGAGCGGGTCTTCCGCAAGGCTTACGACACCTTCTGCCCCGTCGGTCCGTGGATCACGACGGCCGACGAGGTCGGGGATCCCACCCAGCTCGGGATGCGGCTCTGGGTCGGTGACGAGCTGCGCCAGGACGCCAACACCCGTGACCTCGTCCTCGACATCCCCGGGATGGTCGAGATGGCCTCGGCGGTCATGACCCTCCACCCCGGGGACATCATCGCCACCGGCACCCCCGCCGGCGTGGGGCCCGTCACCGACGGCGACACGATCCGCATCAGCATCGAGCGCGTCGGCGAGATGAGCGTCGACGTCGTCCAGGGCACCAACGGGCGGACCGAGGTGTTCGCCCGCCCGTACGACCCACCCATCGTCAAGCAGCACTGAGGAGCCGACATGATCACGACCCCTTGCACCTCCGTGGAGGACATCGACAACCTCGATGACCTGTATGCCGTGTTCGACGCCCTGAGCGTCGAGGGTGGCTGGCACCGTCGCGCTCCCGCGCTGTGGCCGGAGCCGCGACGCAACTTCCTGCCGCACGTGTGGCACTACGCCGAGCTCAAGGCCGTCCTCGAGGTGGCCGGCGGTCTCGTCGACCACCAGATGGCCGACCGGCGCAACCTGACCCTGACCAACCCCGTGGAGGGCAACCTCTACGCCACCGTGCGGACCCTCGTGGCGGCCTACCAGCTGATCAAGCCCGGTGAGGTCGCGCTGGCACATCACCACACGCCCGCCGCGCTCCGGATCATCCTCGACGGACGCGGCACCCACACCGTCGTCGGCGGTGACCGCGTCGAGATGCGTCCGGGCGACGTGCTGCTCACGCCCAGCTGGGCCTGGCACGAGCACTCCGCGTCGGGTCCCGACGACTGCTACTGGGTCGACATCCTCGACGTGCCGCTCGTCCACCTCCTCGAGCCGATGTTCTTCGAGAAGCACCCCGACGGCGTCCAGGCCCAGCCCCGTGAGGTCGAGACCTCGCCCATCGCCTTCCGGTGGGAGGACTCCCTCGCACGCCTCGCAGAGCAGACGACGGCGCCCGCGCACGGCATGGCCGAGCGTGAGATCGAGTTGGGCGGCCCGGCGATGCCGACCATCGCGCTGCACGTGCAGGAGCTCCAGGCCGGCTTCACGTCCGCCCGGCAGCGGACGACGGCGAACTCGATCTTCACCGTCGTCGAGGGTGCAGGTCAGACCGTCGTCGACGGCGAGACGCTGGCGTGGGAGCGCGGCGACATCGTGGCCGTCCCCGCGTGGCGGCCCTACCAGCACGTGGTGTCCGAGTCCGCCCGGCTCGTGCGGTCGAGCGACGATCCGGTCCTGGCCGCCCTGGGCCTGCTGCACACCGAAACCCTCTGAAGGAGAAGCTGATGCACGTGGTCCTGGCCGGCGGAGGAGTCGGCGGAATGACAGCGGCCCTGGGGCTCTTGCAGCGCGGGGTGCAGGTCACGGTCCTGGAGCAGGCACGGGAGCTCACCGAGGTCGGGGCGGGAATCCAGATCAGCCCCAACGGAAACCGGGCGCTCGACCACCTCGGCGTCTTCGAGGAGCTGCGGAGGCAGTCGTGCGACCCGGTGCGCAAGGAGTTCCGGCTCTGGAACACCGGACGCCCCTGGCCGATGTTCGACCTCGGGCCGATGGCCGTGGAGAGGTACGGCTACCCCTACCTCACGGTGTACCGCCCCGACCTGCTCAAGGCGCTCGAGGACGGCGTGCGAGCCGCCGGGGACGACGTCATCCGCCTCAGTTCTCGCGTCGTCGGCGTCGAGCAGGACGAGTCGTCGGCGAGCGTCCTTCTGGCAGACGGGAGCCGGGTGACCGGTGACGTCGTCGTCGGGGCCGACGGGGTGCGCTCGGTGGTGCGCAACACCGTGTGGGGTCCGAGCGACCCGCTGTTCTCGGGCATGGTGGCCTGGCGCGGGCTCATCCCCATGGATGACCTGCCGAGCCACCTGCAGGCGCCCGTCGGATCGACGTGGATCGGGCCGGGCGGGCACGCTGTCACGTATGCGCTCCACGGCGGTGCGCTGATGAACTTCGTCGCCACGATCGAGGGCAAGACCTGGACCGCGGCCGGCGGCAACGAGCCGGGCACCGTCGAGGAGTGCCTCGCCGACTTCGAGGGTTGGCACGAGGACATCGTGACCCTCATCAAGGCCTCGCCCCGACTGCTCAAGTGGGCCCTCGTCAGCCGCGAGCCGATCCCCTCCTGGACCTCGGGACGGATCAGCCTCCTCGGCGACGCCGCGCACGCGACCCTGCCGTTCCTCGCGCAGGGGGCCGTCCACTCCATCGAGGATGGTGTCGTGCTCGCCCGCGCGCTCGACGCCTTCGGGGACGACCCGGCGCTCGCCCTCAAGCGCTACGAGGAGGCACGGATCGACCGCACGAGCCGGATGGTTCGCGGAGCGACGGCCAACACGGACCGGTTCCACAGCCGCGAGCTCGCGACCGAGGAGACCGCGCAGGCCTACCTCGAGCGCGAGTGGAGCGACGAGCCGATCGCCGACCGGTACGACTGGCTCTACTCCTACGACGCGGTGACGGCCCCCGTCTGACGACCACGTCGAACCGGGACAGGCCTGTGGCCCCTCACCGTGTGAGGGGCCACAGGCCTGTCCCGGGATGAGTGGCCAGAGCCCCGTCAGAGCGTGAGCAGGCCGGCCACGGTGGGGCGGTCGAGGACCCGCGCGATGCGCTTCGCCAGGACGTCGGCCCCTGCCCCGAGCCGACGCGCGTTGAGGTCGTACTTCACCTGGACCTCGGCGTCGCTGAGGGCACGCTGCGCCGTGCCACGGTTGGTCAGCACCTCCTCGCGCAGGACGCGTCCGTCGACGGTGCGGACCTCGACGACCGACGGGAAGTGCCGCGGGAAGATCTCCTCGCAGCGTGGGTCCGATGCGTGCTCCACCGTGGCGGCCACGCGGAGGTTGAGCGGATCGCGCACGGCGTCGTCGGTGAAGTCGTCGAGGTAAACCCCGAGCCCACCGCCACCGCGCAGCGCGAGCGCGAAGGTGAACGGCCCGCTGAACTGGGCGTGATAGCCCGACTCCGGCCGGATCTTGGCGTCCCGCGGCTCGGCGATCGTGCGCAGCGTCGCCCCCGCCACGCCGATGCGGACCGACTCGACCTCCTCGGGGCGCAGGCCCCGCTCCCGGAGCGCGACGGCGGCGTCGATGGCGGTGTGGGTGAAGACGTTGGTCGGGTAGGGCTTGACGAAGCAGGCAGCCGTCTCCCACCGAGTGCCGAGCCCCTCGAGCAGGGCGCTCTCGTCGTAGACGTCGCCGCAGTAGGCGCGGAAGAACCCAAAGCGCCCCTCGAGCACCGTCGGGGGGCCGGTCAGCCCGGCCTGCGCCGCCTGGGCGGCGGCCACGCCACCGTGTGCAGCCCAGCCGCAGTGCATCCGCTTGACCGACCCGCCGGCCCGGTTGGCCTCGAGCAGCCCGGCGCCCATGCTGCAGGCGATCGCCATCGCGTGGGCGAGGCGCTCCGCGTCCAGACCCATGGCGACGCCGGCAGCAGCTGCGGCACCCACCGTGCCGCAGATCGAGGTGGCGTGCAGTCCCCGGTCGAAGAAGACGGAGTTGTTGATGCCCGGGTCGTAGCCGGCGTTGCCGAGGCGGATCGTGATCTCGTTGCCCACCGCGATGGCGGACAGCAGCGCCTGGCCGGAGGCCCCGGCGTCCTCGGCCGCAGCCAGGGCGGCCGGCACGACCGAGGCGCTCGGGTGCAGGATCGAAGGCACGTGCGTGTCGTCGAAGTCCAGGGCGTGGGCGAGGGTCCCGTTGACGAGGGCGGCCGACGGGGCAGGGACGGCGAGGTCGAGACCGATCGCACCCGCCGTCGGCTGTCCGCCCCAGCGGCGGGCAAGGGCCCGGACCACGTTCGCCGGCCCGGTGTCCAGGGCTGCGACCGAGATGCCCACCACGTCGAGCAGCCGCTGGCGGGCGTCCTCGAGCGCCTCCGCGGGCGGTGCAGCCGCCACGGCAGCGGCGAACTGTGCGAGCCGGGCAACTGCGGTGCCCTCCATGGGTGTGGTGGCAGCGGCGGCCATGTCATCCTCCGGGCGATGGACGGTGGAGCACTCGGCCCTGTGGGCGGCGCTCCGGGACGGTGCGGATGGTTCAGTGCACGAGTGCGAGCGGGCGCAGCGGGGAGCCGGTGGCACCCAGGAGCCGCAGGGGCGCTGCCACGAGGGTGAAGGCTTCGGGAGCCAGCGCGGCCAAGTCCTCGAGGTTCAGCATCTCGATGATCGGGATCCCCTTGTCCACCAGCAGGATCCGGTGACCGGGAAGGCGCGCGTGGCCCTCTCCTGGCGGAATGTGCTCGAAGGCGGTCGTGTCGGATCCGACGACCACCGGTTGGTGCGACGCCAGCCAGGCGACGGCGTCCTCGTCGGGTCCGGGCACCCCGCCCTCATGGTCGAGGAAGGCCCCCGCGTCGTCCCAGAGCTGCGCCCAGCCGGTCCGCACGAGCAGTGCCTCGCCGGGCGCGGGCCGACGGTCGCCGAGGGCCAGGGCCAGCTCCTCGGCCGTGACGGCGTGGCCGGGGTCCAGCCGTCGGACGCCGAGTGCTGCGGGCACGTCGAGCAGGTGCGCGACGCACACGATGGGCGCGACCGTGTGGACCCCATGCTCGAGGTACCGACCCCCCACCTGTGCCTCGAGGGCGGAGACTCCTCCGTGCAGCAGGCCGTCGTGGCTGATGTGGGCGAGCGCGTCGAGGTGCGTGCCGGTGTGGGTGCCCATGACCAGCAGGTCGTTGGCCCCCGACGTGCCGTCGGCCCTGACCGTGTCGCCGTGCCGGCGGAGCAGGGCGTGCCGGAAGCCGGGGTGGTTGGGTGAGGTGGGGATGCCGGGATGCAGCGGCTGCGCGAGGTCGACGACGCCGACCGTCGCCCCGTCCGCGGTACGCCCGGTGCTCACGCGTTTGCCCGCTCGTGGATCAGCCGCGCCTGGCGAAGGATCGCCGGGTCGACGAAGCTCCCGTCGTCCAGGGTGGCGGCGGCCGACCGGGAGCGATCCATCGCAGCAACCCGCTCGAGCACCTCGCCGGCCCACTGGAGCTCGTCGGCGCGGGGCGCGAAGGCGCTGCGCACCACGGGAACCTGTCGAGGGTGGATCACCGAGCGACCGTAGAACCCGAGCTGGCGCAGCGTCTCGCACGACCGGCGGAGCCCGTCGAGGTCGGTCACGTGGGGGTGGACGCTCGCGACGGGGGAGGGGAGGCCGGCCGCTCGCGCGGCCTGCACGACGGTCAGACGCGCGAGCAGCAGGCCGTCCTCGCTGCCGTCCCGCGGCAGCCCGAGGTCGGCGCGAAGGTCGCTCTCGCCGAGGGTGAGGGAGTGCACCCCGGTCTCGGCGGCGATCACGGCAGCGTGGAGCAGGCCGAGGGCCGACTCGATGAGAGGGACGAGGTGCGGCTGGTCCAGGAACCGGCTCGAGGCGGCGTACGCCTTCCTCACGTCCGTGGCTGACTCCACCTTGGGCAGCCGGATGCCGTGCACCCTTCCCTCGGCGAGAAGGGGGCCGACGGCCGCGAGGTCCGCCGTGAAGTCGGCCGAGTCCACCGGGTTGACCCGCACGACGACCGGGACGCGACCGTCCCCGGGGAACCCCGTGCTGGCGCCGACCGCGGCGGCCAGAGCGGAGGGCAGCAGGGCCCTCACGCCCGGACGGGCCGACGGGTGGACGGCGTCCTCGAGGTCGATGACGATGCCGTCGGCCGTGCGTGCGGCCTTGGGCAGCAGCTCGGGCAGCCGACCACCGGGCACGTACAGCCAGGTGGCGATGTCGGCCAGCACTCAGATCACACCCGTGCGGCGCAGCCGAGCGAGGCGCTCGTCGTCGACACCGATCTCTGCGAGCACACGCTCGGTGTCGGCGCCGTGCTCGCGCCCAGTGTGTCGGATCGTGCCGGGCGACTCCGACATGCGGAAGAGCACGTTGGGCATCCGCACCGGTCCGAGGTCCTGGTCCTGCACGGTGGCGATGGCGCCGATCGCCGCGTACTGCTCGTCGGTGACCACCTTGGACACGTCGTTGACCACGGCGAGCGCGGCCTGTGCGCGTGCGAACTCCGCGACGACCTCGCTCGTGGGTCGCTGAGCGATCCACGAGCCGACG
>JAEWFB010000495.1 GCA_023389095.1 Actinomycetes bacterium | reverse complement strand
CCGCGCCGCGAGGCGGCTCGGCTCCGGCCCGGCCGAGAGCACCTCGCGGCTGGAGGCCGCGAGCACCTGTCCGCGGGCCGGCCCGAAGGTGCGGGCGAGGCTGTCGACGGTGCCGCCCTGGGCGCCGACACCGGGGGCGAGGACCGGCGTCGCGGCCCCGACGAGGTCGAGGCCCAGGTCGGCCACGGCAGAACCGACGGTGGCCCCGACGACGAGACCGACGTGCCCGAGCTCGCCCAGGGCCGCGGCGGCCGCGTTGTCGGCGGCGGCTCCCGCGACGACCGAGCCGGCCACGGAGCGGTCACCCCGGACGGCGTGCTGGACGCTCGCGCCCTCGGGGTTGGAGGTGAGGGCCAGGACGAACAGGCCGCGCCCGGTCTGCTCGGCGAGGTCGATGGCCGGGCGCAGCGACTCGTAGCCGAGGTACGGGCTGACCGTGAGGGCGTCCGGAGGCGCCACGGCGTCCTTGCCGAGGTAGGCCTCGGCGTAGGCGGCCATCGTCGAGCCGATGTCGCCCCGCTTGGCGTCGAGGACCGTCAGCGTGTCGGCCTCGCGCAGCTCCGTGAGGACGCGCTCGAGCACGGCGATGCCGCGGCTGCCGAAGACCTCGAAGAACGCCGACTGCGGCTTGACCGCGGCGACGCGCCCGGCGAAGGCCTCGACGCACGTCAGGGCGAAGCGCTCGAGGCCCGCGAGGTCGTAGGTGAGGCCCCACGCCTCGACGAGGGCACGGTGCGGGTCGATGCCCGCACAGAGGGGGCCGCGCTCGTCCATGGCGGCGCGCAGTCGGGCGCCGAAGCCGGTCGTCATCGTCGGTCTCCGTGGTGCGGGTGGGCGGCGCCGACGGCGTCCTCGAACCGGTCGAAGCCCTTGGCATCGAGCAGCTCGGCGAGCTCGTGGAGCACCCGGACCGGGGCCTTGGGGTCGTTGAAGGTCACGGTGCCGACCTGGATCGCGCTCGCGCCGGCGGCGACGAGCTCGAGCGCGTCGCGGCCGGTGCGCACGCCGCCGACGCCGATGATCGGCACGGTGGGCATGCGGCCCTCGAACATCGCCTGGCGCACCTGCCACACGGCCCGCACGGCGACCGGGCGGATGCCGGGGCCCGACAGCCCGCCGGTGACGCCGCCGAGGTGCGGACGCATCCGGTCGGTGTCGATGGCCATGCCGAGCAGCGTGTTGATCATCGTCAGGCCGTCGGCGCCGGCCTCGACGCACGCCGCGGCGATCGCCGTGATGTCGGTGACGTCGGGGCTCAGCTTGGCGAACACCGGCACGTCGCGGGGCAGCTGCTCGCGCACGAGCGCGATGACCTTCGCCGACGCCAGGGGGTCGCAGGCGAAGACGAGGCCGCGGTTGGCGACGTTCGGGCAGGAGATGTTGACCTCGACGCCGACGACGGCCTCGAAGGCGCGGCTCGCCCGCAGCGTCGCAGCCACGTGGGCGTACTCGGTGCTCGAGCTGCCGGCGATCGAGGGCAGCACGCGGGCCCCGACCGAGTGCAGCCAGGGGAGGTCGTCGTCGACGAAGGCCTCGATGCCGGGGCCCTGCAGGCCGATCGAGTTGAGCATGCCGGACGGCGTCTCGGCCATGCGCGGCGTGCCGCGACCGGAGCGCGGGTCGGCCATGACCGACTTCGTGACGAAGGCGCCGAGGTCGGCCACGTCGAAGAAGCGGTGCAGCTCGCGGCCGTTGGCCGCGCAGCCGGATGCCGTCATGAGCGGGTTGGGCAGGCGGCGCCCCGCGAGGTCGACGGACAGGTCGACCCCCGGGCCGATCTGTCCGTCGGCCTCGCTCCCCCGCCTCTGCGCGGATGTGTCCACGGTGACCTCGACCATCAGTGACCTCCGACCTTGGGTGCGCCGACGCAGTCGTCGGGGACGTGGGCGTGGTTGCCCTCGAAGGCGTCCCAGCGGATGCGGTCGCCGCGGAACACCGGGCCCTCGACGCAGGACCGCGACATCCGGGTGCGGCCGTCGGAGCCGACGACGGGCATGACGCACGTCATGCACACCCCGACGCCGCAGGCCATGGCCTCCTCGACGGCCACCTGCGCGACGGCGCCGCGGGCCGCCGCGACGTCGGTGACCGACCGGAGCATGCCCATCGGGCCGCAGGCGTAGACGACGCCGGCCCCGGTCCGCTCGATGACCTCGGGCAGCACGTCGCTGACCCAGCCCTTCAGGCCCGTCGAGCCGTCGTCGGTGGTGACGCTGACGCCGTCGCAGGACCGGCGGGCCTCGACGACGCCGAACAGGCGGTCCTCGCTGGCCGCGCCGAGCACCATCTCGACGTGACAGCCACGCTCGCGCAGGTCGCGGGCGAGCCAGAACAGCGGGGCGCTGCCGTAGCCACCGCCGACGAGGACGCACGGCACCGGGTCGGTGGGCAGCGGGAACGCCTTGCCGAGCGGGCCGACGACGTCGATGGTGTCGTGCGGCTGGCGCTCGACGATCCACCGGGTGCCGGGGCCGACGGCGGACACGACGATCTCGACGGTGCCGCCGTAGGTGCCGCTCGGGCTGACCTTGTGGATCGAGAAGGACCGCCGCAGCAGGGCACCCGAGGACTCCCCGCCGACGGCGAGGGCGACGAACTGCCCCGGGCGGGCCAGCTCGGCGACACCGGGCGCCACGAGCGTCAGGTGCTGGTAGGCCCCCACGCGTCGGGTGGCGATGACCTCGGCCACCTCCTGGGTGACCTTGGCGCGCTGGGCGCGCTCGGTGGCGGCGGCGCTCACGCGTCGGCCCCGACGGTGGTCGGCAGGTCGGCGGTGGTCGTGGCGAGGGCGTCCTGCGGGCTCGGCTGTGCCGCAGGCTCCTCCGCGCCCTCGACGACGCGGGTGCCACGGCCGTAGAGGTCGAGGTCGCGGGCGTGGTCCTGGAGGGACTTGACCCGCACCTCCTCGGTCAGCTGCGCCTCGATGCCGAGGACCGCTGCGGCGAGCGTCGCGATCGTCGTGATGATCGGCTTGTCGGCGCTCGTCGTGGCCGCGCGGATCGCGTAGCCGTCGGCCCGGGCGTCCTGCCCCGAGGGCGTGTTGACGACCATCTGCACCTCGCCGGCCTGGATGAGGTCGACGATCGAGGGCTCGTTCGGGTCGCCGTCGCCGCGCTCGGTGATCTTGCGCACGAGGGTCGCCTCGATGCCGTTGCGCTTGAGCACCGCCGCGGTGCCGGTGGTCGCGAGGATCGTGAAGCCGAGGTCGACGAGGCGCTTGACCGGGAAGAGCATGGCGCGCTTGTCGCGGTTGGCGACCGACACGAAGATGGCGCCGGAGCGCGGCAGCGCCGAGCCGCCGCCCTGCTGGGCCTTGGAGAACGCCGAGCCGAAGTCGACGTCGATGCCCATGACCTCGCCGGTCGAGCGCATCTCCGGGCCGAGGAGGGAGTCGACGGCGATGCCCTCCTTGGTGCGGAACCGCTTGAAGGGCAGCACGGCCTCCTTGCACGAGACCGGGGCGTGCGCCGGCATCGAGCCGCCGTCGCCGGTCGGGGGCAGCATGCCCTCCTCGCGCAGCTCGGCGACGGTCGAGCCGAGCATGACGCGGGCCGCGGCGCTCGCGAGCGGGACGCCGGTGGCCTTGGCCACGAAGGGCACGGTGCGCGAGGCCCGCGGGTTGGCCTCGATGACGTAGAGGATGTCCTGGGCCAGGGCGAACTGGACGTTCATGAGGCCGCGGACACCGATGCCCTGTGCCAGCTGCAGCGTCGCCTCGCGGACCCGGGCCAGCTCGGCCTCGCCGAGCGTCGCCGGCGGCAGGGTGCACGAGCTGTCGCCGGAGTGGATGCCGGCCTCCTCGACGTGCTCCATGATGCCGCCCAGGTACATGTCCTCGCCGTCGAAGAGGGCGTCGACGTCGATCTCGATGGCGTCGTCGAGGAACCGGTCGATGAGCACCGGGTGCTCGGGGCTGGCCTCGGTGGCCTTCTCGACGTAGGTGACGAGCGAGTCGTCGTCGTACACGATGACCATGCCGCGTCCGCCGAGCACGTACGACGGGCGCACGAGGACCGGGTAGCCGATCTCGCGGGCGATCGTCAGGGCGTCGTCGGCGCTGAGGGCCGTGCCGTGCTTCGGCGCGATGAGGCCGGCCTTGGCCAGCACCTGCCCGAAGGCGCCACGGTCCTCGGCGAGGTGGATGGCATCGGGCGAGGTGCCGACGATCGGCACGCCCTCGTCGGCCAGCGCCTTGGCCAGGCCCAGGGGCGTCTGGCCGCCGAGCTGGACGATGACGCCGGCGACCGGGCCCGCCTTGGTCTCGGCGTGGATGACCTCGAGGACGTCCTCCAGGGTCAGCGGCTCGAAGTAGAGACGGCTGCTCGTGTCGTAGTCGGTCGAGACCGTCTCGGGGTTGCAGTTGACCATGACCGTGTCGAAACCCTTGTCGCGCAAGGAGAACGACGCGTGCACGCACGAGTAGTCGAACTCGACGCCCTGCCCGATGCGGTTGGGGCCCGAGCCGAGGATGATGACGGCCGGGCGCTCGCGCGGCTCGACCTCGGTCTCCTCGTCGTAGGAGGAGTAGTGGTAGGGCGTCGTCGCGGCGAACTCCGCGGCGCAGGTGTCGACGGTCTTGTACACCGGCCGCACGCCGAGGGCGTGGCGGACGCCGCGGACGACGGCCTCCGGCATCCGGCGCAGGCCGGCGACCTGGGCGTCGCTGAAGCCGTGCCGCTTGGCGAGCCGGAGCAGCTCGGGAGTCAGCTCGTCGGCCTCGGCGAGCATGGCGGCGACGTCGTTGAGCAGGGCGATCTGGTCGAGGAACCACGGGTCGATGCCCGTCTCCTCGTGAACCCGCTCGACGCTGATGCCACCCCGCAGCGCCTGCTGCACGGCGACGATGCGCCCGTCGGTCGGGACCTTCGCCTCCTCGAGCAGGCGCTCGGACGCGGCGTCCGTCAGATCGCCGTCCCAGTGGAACGAGGCGCCCTTCTTCTCGAGCGAGCGCAGTGCCTTCTGGAGCGCCTCGGTGAAGTTGCGCCCGATCGCCATCGCCTCGCCGACCGACTTCATCGTCGTCGTCAGCGTCGGGTCGGCCGCCGGGAACTTCTCGAAGGCGAACCGCGGCACCTTGACGACGACGTAGTCGAGGGTCGGCTCGAAGCTCGCCGGCGTCTCGCGGGTGATGTCGTTGGGTACCTCGTCGAGCGTGTAGCCGATGGCCATCTTCGCGGCGATCTTGGCGATCGGGAAGCCGGTGGCCTTGGAGGCCAGGGCGCTCGAGCGCGAGACGCGCGGGTTCATCTCGATGACGATGATGCGGCCGTCGACCGGGTTGACGGCGAACTGGATGTTGCAGCCGCCGGTGTCGACGCCGACCTCGCGGATCACGGCGATGCCGATGTCGCGCAGGCGCTGGTACTCGCGGTCGGTGAGCGTCAGGGCCGGTGCGACGGTGATCGAGTCGCCGGTGTGCACGCCCATCGGGTCGAGGTTCTCGATGGAGCAGACGACCACGACGTTGTCGGCGTGGTCGCGCATGACCTCGAGCTCGTACTCCTTCCAGCCGAGGATCGACTCCTCGAGGAGCACCTCGGTGGTCGGGCTGTACTGCAGGCCCTGGCCACCGATGCGGCGCAGGTCGGCCTCGTCGTAGGCGAAGCCCGAGCCGAGGCCGCCCATCGTGAACGACGGCCGCACGACGACGGGGTAGCCGAGGTCCTCGGCGCCGGCGAGCAGCTCGTCCATGGTGTGGCAGATGACCGAGCGGGCCGACTCGGCGCCGCAGCGCTCGACGACGCCCTTGAACGCCTCGCGGTCCTCACCGAGGTTGATCGCCTCGACGTTGGCGCCGATGAGCGGGCAGCCGTACTTCTCGAGAACTCCGTTGTCGTGCAAGGAGATCGCGCAGTTGAGGGCGGTCTGCCCGCCGAGCGTCGCGAGCACCGCGTCGGGGCGCTCCTTGGCGATGATCGCCTCGACGACCTCGGGGGTGATCGGCTCGACGTACGTGGCGTCGGCGAACTCGGGGTCGGTCATGATCGTCGCCGGGTTGCTGTTGACGAGGATGACGCGGATGCCCTCCTCGCGCAGGACGCGGCAGGCCTGGGTGCCGGAGTAGTCGAACTCGCAGGCCTGCCCGATGACGATCGGCCCCGACCCGATGACAAGGACGCTGCGAATGCTGTTGTTCTTCGGCATCAGTTCGCACCCTCGCTCGCGGAGATCTTCTGGTGGGTCGTCTGTCTGGTGGTCATGAGCTCCACGAAACGGTCGAAGAGGTAGGCGGCGTCGTGGGGGCCGGCGGCGGCCTCCGGGTGGTACTGGACCGAGTAGGCCGGCGCGTCGAGCAGCTCGAGGCCCTCGACGACGTCGTCGTTCAGGCACACGTGCGACACGCGGGCCCGGCCGAACGGGGTGTCGCTGTCGCGGTCGAGCGGGGCGTCGACGGCGAAGCCGTGGTTGTGCGCGGTGACCTCGACCTTGCCGGTCGTGCGGTCCATGACCGGCTGGTTGATCCCGCGGTGGCCGTACTTCAGCTTGTACGTGCCGAACCCGAGGGCGCGGCCGAGCAGCTGGTTGCCGAAGCAGATCCCGAAGAAGGGGATGCCCGCGCCGAGAACCTGCCGCAGCAGCTCGACCTCACGGTCGGCCGTCGACGGGTCGCCGGGGCCGTTGGAGAAGAAGACGCCGTCGGGGCCGCCCTCCGTGACGCCCATGACGTCCGCGAGCGTGGCCGTGGCCGGCAGCACGTGCACTTCGATGCCACGCTGCGCCATGAGCTGCGGCGTCATGGCCTTGATGCCGAGGTCGACCGCGGCGACGGTGAAGCGCCTCTCCCCCGCGGCGGCCACGACGTACGGCTCGGCGGTGGTCACCTCGGCGGCGAGCGCTGCGCCCGTCATCTCGGGGCTGCGGCGGACGGCGTCGAGCAGGTCGGCGTCGGACGCGTCGGCCGCGGGGCCGCTGAAGATGCCGACGCGCATCGCGCCGCGCTCGCGCAGGTGGCGGGTCAGGGCGCGCGTGTCGATGTCGCAGATGCCGACGACGCCCTGGTCGGCGAGCTCGTCCTCGAGCTCGCGGGTGGAGCGCCAGTTCGACGCGCGGATCGCGGGGTCGCGCACGACGTACCCCGCCACCCAGATCCGGGTGCTCTCGTCGTCCTCGGTGTTGACGCCGGTGTTGCCGACGTGCGGCGCGGTCATGACGATGACCTGCCGGTGGTAGCTCGGGTCGGTGAGGGTCTCCTGGTAGCCGGTCATGCCGGTGGAGAAGACCGCCTCGCCGACCGTCTCGCCGACGGCGCCGTAGGAGGCGCCGCGGAAGGTCCGGCCGTCCTCGAGCACGAGCACGGCGGGCTCGCGCAGGCGCCGGGTGCGTCCCTGCCGGGCCGGCACGGTGAGCGGGGTCGAGGTGGTCACAGGTGGGCTCCAGTCGCGTTCGTCAGTTCTCGTTCGGTGTCTCGTGCGGAGTTCCGCTCGCTGCCCGCGCCGTTGCGGGCGTCGTGGGTGACGCGTCCGGCGTGGACCGTCGTCACGACGGCCCCGCGGAACGTGCGCCCGTGCCACGGGTTGTTGCGCGAGCGGCTGCGGCTCGCGGCGGCGTCGACGGTGACCTCGCGGTCGGGGTCGACGAGGGTCAGGTGGGCCGGCGTGCCGACCGCGATGGCCTGCCCCTGGTGGGCCAGCCCGCCGATCCGGGCCGGGTTGGCCGACATAACGCGGGCGACGCCGGCCCAGTCGAGCAGGCCCGAGCGCACCATCACCTCGCTGACGACCGGGAGCGCCGTCTCGAGGCCGAGCATCCCGAAGGCGGCGTCGACGAAGGCGTGCTCCTTGTCGTGGCGCGCGTGCGGTGCGTGGTCGGTGGCGACGGCATCGATGGTGCCGTCGGCGAGGGCCGCACGCAGGGCCTCGACGTCCTCGGCGGGGCGCAGCGGCGGGTTGACCTTGTAGACGGGGTCGTACCCGCCGAGCAGGTCGGTCGTGAGGAACAGGTGGTGCGGGGTGACCTCGGCGGTGACGTCGATGCCCTGCGCCTTGGCCCAGCGGATCACCTCCACGGTGCCGGCCGTCGACACGTGGGCCACGTGGACCCGCGAGCCGGTGTGCCGGGCGAGCATGACGTCGCGGGCGACGATCGACTCCTCGGCGATGCCGGGCCAGCCGGGCAGGCCGAGCCGGCCGGACACCTCGCCCTCGTGGCAGCAGGCGTCGGGGCCGGCGAGGCGCGGGTCCTGGGCGTGCTGGCTGACGACGCCGCCGAACGGCTTGACGTACTCCAGCGCCCGACGCATGACGCGGGCGTCGCTGACGCAGTGCCCGTCGTCGCTGAAGACGCGAACCTTGGCGCGGGAGCGGGCCATGAGGCCGAGCTCGGCGAGCTCGGCACCGGCCAGGCCCTTGGTCACCGCACCGACCGGCACGACCTCGGTGAGGCCGCAGGCCCGGCCGAGGTCGAGGACGCGCTCGGCGGCCTCGGCGGTGTCGGTGACGGGGCTCGTGTTGGCCATCGCGAAGACGGCCGTGTAGCCGCCCGCGGCAGCCGCGGCCGAGCCGGTGGCGATGGTCTCGGCGTCCTCGCGGCCGGGCTCGCGCAGGTGCACGTGCAGGTCGACGAGGCCCGGCAGCGCGACGAGGCCGTCGGCGTCCACCACATCGGCGTCGGACGGGGCGTCGACGGTGCCGACCTCGCGGACGAGGCCGTCGACGACGAGCAGGTCGGCCGCGCCGGCCCCGAGGAGGCGGGCCCCGCGGATCACGAGGGGGGTCATCGGGCGGCTCCTTCGGTCGCGGGCACGGTCGCGGGCACGGGGGCGGGGGCGGGGGCCGTCGGGCCGGGCGTGTCGTCGCCGGCGAGCAGGTGGTAGAGCACGGCCATCCGGACCGCGACGCCCGCCGACACCTGGTCGAGGACGACCGACTGCGGGGCGTCGGCGGCCTCGGGGGCGATCTCGAGGCCGCGGTTCATCGGGCCCGGATGCAGCACGAGGACGCCGGGGTTGCGCGCCACGAGCGTGTCGAGGCGGTCGCGGGTCAGCCCGTAGCCGACGGTGTACTCGCGCGGCGTCGGGAAGTACCCACCGCTCATCCGCTCGCGCTGGACCCTGAGCATCATGACGGCGTCGACGGGGCCGTGCTCGCCGCGGCCGTCGAGGACCTCGTCGAGGTCCCAGCTGGTCGCGAAGCCGTCGGCGGCGCTCCAGGCTCCGATGCCGCTCGGCATGAGCGTGGGGGGCGCCACCACGGTGACCTTCGCCCCGAGCGTCTTGAGCGTGATGACGTTGCTGCGGAACACCCGTGAGTGGGTGAGGTCGCCGACGATGGCGACGTGCCTGCCGTCGAGCTCGCCCATCCGGTGGCGCAGCGTGTACGCGTCGAGGAGGGCCTGCGTCGGGTGCTCGTGCGTGCCGTCACCGGCGTTGATGACGCTGCACCGCACCCACTGGGCCACCTGGTGGCAGGCCCCGGAGGCGTTGTGGCGGATGACGAGGGCGTCGACGGCCATCGCGTCGACCGTCATCGCGGTGTCGCGCAGGCTCTCGCCCTTGGAGGTCGAGGATCCCTTGGCCGACAGGTTGATCGTGTCGGCCGACATCCACTTGCCGGCGATCTCGAACGAGCTGCGGGTGCGCGTCGAGTCCTCGAAGAAGAAGTTGATGATGGTGCGGCCGCGCAGGGTCGGCACCTTCTTGACCTCGCGCCGCTGGAGGTCGTGCATGGAGGCGGCGGTCTCGAGGATGTCCTCGACGTCGCGGCGGCTCAGGTCGGCGGAGGAGATGAGGTGGCGGGTCATCGGGCCTCTCCCCCGCTGATCTTGACGGTGTCGACGCCGTCGACCTCGGCGACGCGGACGTGCACGCGCTCCTCGCGGGAGGTCGGCAGGTTCTTGCCGACGTGGTCGGCGCGGATCGGCAGCTCGCGGTGGCCGCGGTCGACGAGGACCGCGAGGCGCACGGCGCTCGGGCGGCCGAGCTCGGAGAGCGCGTCGAGGGCGGCACGGATGGTGCGGCCGGAGTAGAGCACGTCGTCGACGAGGACGACGACGCGGTCGTCGATGCCCCCGTCCGGGATCCGGGAGCGGTGCGCGGTGCGCACCGGGTTGCGACGCAGGTCGTCGCGGTGGAGCGTGATGTCCAGCTCGCCCACCGGCACCGGGTGGCCCTCGACCTGCTCGATGCAGGCGGCGAGGCGCCGCGCGAGGGGCACTCCGCGAGAAGGGATCCCGAGCAGGACCAGGCGGTCGGCGCCGCGGTTGCGTTCGAGGATCTCGTGACCGATGCGCCGCAGCGCCCGGGAGATGTCGCCCTCGCTCATGACGTCTCTGGCGTCAGGAGGGGTGCTCG
>JAEWFB010000487.1 GCA_023389095.1 Actinomycetes bacterium | reverse complement strand
GCCGGCGGCCACGAGGGGGGCGCCCGCGGCCAGGACGCCGCTGTCGAGGATGTCGCTCAGGAGCAGGGACATGGCGACCACCCTCGCAGGCAGGTGACAGATTGTCACCCACTCGCCCACGCACAGGCGACACTGTGAGTCTTTGGCAGACGGATGGCAGATCTTACCGTTGTCGGCAGCCGGCATTCATCCGCAGGGGTTTTCAACGACGAAAGCAGTCCCCCACATGAGCCTTTCCACGCAAAGCCACTCAGAAGAGGTCACCCACAGCGTCGAAGACGTGCTTCAGCCCGTCCCGGAGTCTGCGCGCACGACCAAGGTGTCCGGACAGTTCTGGATCTGGGCGGGCGCGAACGTCGCCCCCATCAACTGGATCCTCGGCGCGCTGGGCATCCAGCTCGGCCTCGGCTTCGCCGACACGATGACGGTCCTCGTCGTCGGCAACATCATCGGCATGGTCGGCTTCGGCTTCTTCGTGCTGCTCGGGCAGAAGACCGGCGCGACCGGCATGCTGCTGGCCCGCGGCGCGTTCGGCCGGCGCGGCGCCTACCTGCCGGCGGCGATCCAGGCCGTCGTGGCCGTGGGCTGGTCGGCGGTCAACACGTGGGTCATCCTCGACCTCGTCATGGCCCTCTTCGGCAAGATCGGCTGGGTCGACCCGGCCGCGTCGAACCTCGGCTGGAAGATCGGCGTCGCCGCCGTGATCATGAGCATCCAGGTCGCCATCTGCTACCGCGGCTACAGCGCCATCGCGAAGTTCGAGCGCATCACGATGCCCCCGACCATCATCGTCCTCGTCGTCATGTCGGTCATCGCCTGGACCAAGCTGCCCATCGACTGGGGCTACGCCGGGCCGGCCGGCCACGTCCTCGCCGGGGGCGAGCGCTGGGCGGCCATGTCCGGCATCATGACCGCGATCGGGATCGGTTGGGGCATCGGCTGGTTCACCTACGCCCCCGACTACTCGCGGTTCGTCTCCCGGAGCATCCCGCCGTGGAAGCTCTACCTCACCTCCGTCTCCGGCCAGTTCCTCCCGGTCATCTGGCTCGGCGTCCTCGGTGCCAGCCTCGCGACGATGCACGGCACCGCCGACCCGGGCGAGCTCGTCGTCAAGAGCTTCGGCGCCATGGCGATCCCCGTGATCCTGCTCGTCATCCACGGGCCCATCGCGACGAACATCATCAACCTCTACACGTTCGGGGTCGCGTTCCAGGCCCTCGACATCCGGATCGGGCGCAAGAAGCTGTCGATCGTCGTCGGTTGCCTCTCGATGTGCGCCGTCGTCCTCTTCCTCTTCGCCCAGGACTTCGCGACGCTGCTCGACAACTGGATCATCGCCATCGCCGCCTGGGTGGCGACGTGGGGCGGCATCATGGCCGTCCACTACTTCGTCTTCGAGCGCAGGCACCAGAGCTTCGGCTACCTGTTCGTCAACCCGCGCGACACGCGCCTGAAGTCGGTCAACTGGTCGGCGATCATCGCCTTCGTCTGTGGCCTCTTCATGACGTGGGTGTTCATGTACGGCGGCCTCCCCGCCTTCCAGGGACCGGCCGCGACGGCGCTCGGCGGGGTCGACCTGTCGTGGCTGGCCGGAACCCTCACCTCGGGCCTGCTCTACCTGGCCCTCGGGTACCCGCGGTTCCGCGACCGCATCCACGACGGCGTCCCGCTCGGGATCAAGTCCTCCCTGTCCGACGCGGAGTACCTGCGCGACTACGGCGACGCGTGCGCGCCCGCCCCGGTGGCCTCCTCCACGCCCGACGGGGCTCCGGCCGCACCGGTCTCGGCGCCGGCGGCGCACTGAGCCGCTGACCCGCTGACCTGCTGACCGCCCTCGCGGCGGGTGGGGTCGTGGACCGACCCCACCCGCCGGAGCGCTCGACCCTGCCCAACCCCGCCCAAACCTGCCCGAACCTGCCCAGGAGCAGCCATGCCCACCACCGTCCTCATGGAGGAGCTCGACGCCTTCACCTACCGCGAGATGATCGGGCGCGGAGCGCCGGTCATCATCCCGGTCGGCGCGATCGAGCAGCACGGGCCCCACCTCCCCCTGCAGACCGACGTGCTCCTCGCCAAGGCCATGAGCCGGCGCCTCGCCGAGGCCGTCGACGGCGTCGTCGCGGCACCGATCGTCTACGGCTACAAGTCGCAGCAGCGCTCGGGTGGGGGCAACCACCTCGGCGGCACGACGAGCCTCGACGCGACGACGGTCATCGCCATCGCCCGCACGCTCACCCTCGAGTTCGCCCGCCACGGGGCACGGCAGGTCGTGTTCCTCAACGGCCACTTCGAGAACTACCAGTTCCTCTACGAGGGCGTCGAGCAGGCGACCACGCAGCTGCGGCAGCGCGGCGAGGACGTCTCGGCGATCCTGCTGTCCTACTGGGACTTCGTCGACGACGCGACGATCGAGGAGATCTACCGCGGCACGTTCCCCGGCTGGGACGTCGAGCACGGGGGCGTCCTCGAGACCTCGCTCATGCTGCACCTGCACCCCGAGCTGGTCCACCTCGACCGCGTCATGGACCTGCCCGCCGCCCAGCTCCCTCGCTACGACCGGCTCCCGGCCCGTCCGGAGCTGACTCCTGCGTCCGGCTGCCTCTCGTCGGCCGCCGCCGCGTCCGAGGGCGCCGGGCACCTGCTCCTCGAGCGCACGTCCACGGCGCTGGCCACATCGATCGGCGCCGAGCTGAGCGCCGGACCGGACAGCCGCTCATCCGACCTGGCGCCGACCATCGGCGTCCCCGAGTTCACCACCCCCTGAAGGAGATCCATCATGTCCATCGCCACCCCCGTCACGTCGGTCAGCGAGCTCGAGCGGCTCAAGGAGCTGCACAACGGCACGAAGGTCCCGCTGACCTTCTCCGACGCCGAGTTCGAGCGCCGCCTCTCCGGCCTCCGCCAGATCATGGCCGCCAAGGGACTCGATGCCGTCGTGCTGACCTCCTACCACGGCATCAAGTACTACTCCGACTTCCTCTTCACCTACTTCGGCCGCTCGTACGCCCTCGTCGTGACGCCGACCGAGCAGGTCACCGTCACCGCGAACATCGACGCCGGCATGCCGTGGCGTCGCAGCTACGGCGAGAACATCGTGTACACCGACTGGCGGCGCGACAACTACCAGCACGGCGTCCGGGAGGCCCTGGCCCAGCGCGGCATCACGCCCCGGCGCGTCGGCGTCGAGTTCGACACCCTGTCCCTCGACGCGCACGCCAGGCTGCAGGCGGTCCTCGGTGGTGCCGAGCTCGTCGACGTGGCGCAGGACGCGATGCGCCAGCGGATGATCAAGTCCGACGAGGAGATCGAGGTCATCAAGCACGGTGCCCGGATCGGCGACCTCGGTGGCGAGGCCATCAAGGCCGCGATCCGCGAGGGCATCAGCGAGTACGAGGTCGCCCTCATCGGCACCGAGGCGATGGTCCACGAGATCGCACGCACCTTCCCCGACTCGGAGATCCGCGACACGTGGGTGTGGTTCCAGTCCGGGATCAACACCGATGGCGCCCACAACTGGGCCACGACCCGCACGCTGCAGCGCGGCGACATCCTCTCGCTCAACTGCTTCCCGATGACCTCCGGCTACTACACGGCCCTCGAGCGCACCCTGTTCCTCGGCGAGCCCGACGCGCGATCGCTCGAGCTGTGGAACATCAACGTCGAGGTGCACCGACGCGGCCTCGAGCTCATCAAGCCCGGTGCCGTCTGCAAGGACATCGCGGCGGAGCTCAACGAGATCTACGTCGGCCACGGCCTGCTGCCCAACCGCACCTTCGGGTACGGGCACTCGTTCGGCGTCCTGTCGCACTACTACGGCCGCGAGGCCGGCCTCGAGCTGCGCGAGGACATCGACACCGTCCTCGAGCCGGGCATGGTCGTGTCGATGGAGCCGATGATCACGGTCCTCGACGGCGAGCCCGGCGCCGGGGGCTACCGCGAGCACGACATCCTCG
>JAEWFB010000457.1 GCA_023389095.1 Actinomycetes bacterium | reverse complement strand
TTGTTCTTCTGTGCGAGCCGCTGCGTCGTCGTCATGCCGGTGACGTTGCGGAAGCCGAAGACGTAGGTCGTCAGGCCGGCGGGCGCGAGCGGGTCCGGGTGGTACGGCGGGATCGCCGGCGTCGGGGGCAGGTGGATCCAGCCGTCGGTGCCGGCGAGGTAGAGGTTCGCCGGCGCGTCGGCCGCGGAGGCCACCTGCTCGGGCGCGAGCACGCGCCCGCTCCAGGTGCCGACGCCGGCCACGAGGGCCGCGCCCCCGGCCAGGCCGAGGAAGCGGCGCCGGCTGACGCCGTGCCCTCCCCCGGTGGCCGTGCCGGGAGCGTCGGTGGATCCGGTGGCGGGGGTCGCCACCGCATCGGGCGTGGGCACGCCCGGCTCGGTCGGGTGGAGCGCGTCCATGGTGTCCCCTTGTCGTGAAGGAGCGGTGGGCTGGAGGTGCGGCTCGGGGCCGGGGCGGCCGGTCATCGGACCGACCCCCCGAACCGCGAGGCCGGGCGGGCCGCCAGAGCGGGACCACCGATGGGCGCGGTCTGCCGGGCACCTGCGCGGGTCGCGGCGGCCGGGGGTGCGGTCGCACCCGTCGGCAGCGAGAACGCGTCGATGTCGTGGTCGGCCGCCGTGAGCCCGCGTGCCGTGCCGTCGAACCAGACCGACCACGTGCCGAGGGAGGTGGCGCTCGCGCCCTGCCAGTACGCGACGTCCTCGTCCTGGACGGTCAGCGAGCTGAGCCCGCCGGTGAGGATGAGGTTGTTCGTGCCGTCGAACGAGAGGTACACGTGCGTGGCGTCCACGTACGTCGCCGCGTCCACGTGGGTCAGCGGCAGCACGCCGTGCACCGACGCGTCCCAGACCCGTGCGTAGGCCGTGCCGTTCCAGCTGTAGAGGTCGTTGGCATCGGTCGTGCCGCCGACCCCCGGCGGACGCTGTGCCCCGGCGGTGCCGAAGTACAGGACGCCGCCGCGGACGGTGATCGAGTCGACGTCGAGCTGGGCCGTGGTCATGCCGTGCGCGGTGCCGTCGAAGAACAGCGACCAGGCGCTGCCGTTCCAGTAGACGACGTCCTCGTCCTGGACCGACCCGATGCCCGGGAGGGTCGTGTCGTTGCTGAACGAGGCGTAGAAGTGCGTCGCGTCGACCATCGACAGGCCGTCGAGGTTCGCTGCGGCAGGCACGCCGTACGGTGCCGCGGTCACGTCGATGCTCCGGCTGAACGTGTTCGACGGCGTGTTCCAGGCGTAGACGTCGGCGTCGTCGGCCGTTCCCGTGACTCCCGGCGGGTTCGTGTTGCCGGTCGTCGAGAAGTAGAACGCCGGTGCCGAGGGCGGCGGCGTGACGGTGCCGCCCGGCGACTCGTCGGATCCCGCCTCGTAGCCGCCGTTCGACGGACGGCCGTCACCGTCGATGTCGGTCGTCGGCATCGAGACACCACCGGCCGAGGCCGCGCCGAGGTTGCAGGCCGGCGAGGCCGACCCGGTCGCGCACGACGCGAGGTGGTAGTCGCCCATGAGGTCCGGCGGCTGCTCCACCGCGACGACGTTCGCGTCGACGAAGGCCGGGTTCTGGCGCCACGTCGCGAACGACACCGACAGGGCGTACGGCCGCACGACCTGCGGGTCCGTGAACCGGTTCGTGGCGCTCGCGGTGTACGGGTGCGACGCGTCCTGCTGGATCACCGAGCTCGTCGGCGCGAGCAGGCCCGTGCCGTCGGCGTTGCCGACCGCCCACTCGTCGACCGGCGAGGCGTCACCGGCCAGGCCGATGCCCGTCACGGTGGTGCCCGCACGGGTGCCGGCACGGTTGTCCCACAGGATGTTGTCGAACATCAGCGGCTGGCTGAAGACGGGCGAGCCCGCGGGCAGCGTCGCCTGCAGCTGGTCGCTGTTGGTCGCCGTGGAGACACCGGCCGGGGCCGGCAGCCCGTTGGACGTCACGGCGGTGGCCGTCGTGATGTTGCCCATGATCGTGTTGCCGTAGATCCGCACGTTCGGCGCGTCGTCGATGGCGATGCCGCCGCCCTCGTGCGTCGAGACGTTGTTCGCGATGACGTTGTTGTAGACGTTCATCGGGAAGTTGCCCGCCATGAGGAACCGGATGCCGCCGCCGTCGTCGTTGGCGAGGTTGCCCTGGATCTGGTTGTTGTTGATGGTGACCGCGCCGGAGCCGGGCGACAGCGTCGTCGGGTCGGCGGGCAGCTGACCGGCGATCATGATGCCGGCCCCCTCGTCGTTGGAGTTGTTGAGCGTGATCCGGTTGTGGTGCACCGAACCGCCCGGGCTGTAGCCGTACACGCTGAGCCCGGCGCCGTACTCGAGGGTGAAGTTGCCGCAGATGTCGTTGCCGGCCACCTCGTAGCCGTCCGAGCCCGCGAAGAGCCCGATGGCCCCCGCGAGGTTGGTGCCGGCGTTCTGCACGATGCGGTTGTTCGCGATCCGCACGTGCTCGTTGTGCTGGTTGGTGTCGGGTGCCGGCAGGTCCGGCGTCCCGATGCGGATGGTGCCGTAGCCGCCGCCGTTGTTCTCGACGACGTTGTTCGTCACCTGCAGCTGGCGCACGTAGGCGTTGGCGAAGATCGCCCCGCCCTGCGTCACGATGTTCGGCGGCAGGTTGGTCAGCTGCCCGGTCAGGTCGTTGAGGTTGCCCGGGAAGCCCTGCTGGTCGCCGCCGCGGATGTCGAACCCGTCGACGGCCGGCTTGAAGGCCGTGCCGGTGTCCGGGAACGTGTTCGCCTGGGCGAGCAGGTAGATGACCGCGCCGTCGTTGACGGCCTGGTTGCCGGCCCACGTCATGGCGCCGACGCGGGTGAACCAGTCGGTGGCGAGGTCGGTGTCGCCACCGAACGCGCCGCCGTCGATGATGGTGCCCTGGATGTGCGGGCTCGTCGGGGTCGACCCCTGGAACCCACCGGCACCGATGCCCTGGAGCTTGACCGGGGCCGACACGACGAGGTTCTCGTAGTAGGCGCCGCGCGGGTTCGTCACGGGCACAGCGGTGTTCGGGTACACGACCACGAGGTCGGTGCCGGAGCTCGTCCGTGCGTCGTCGAGCGCGTTCTGGATGGCGTGGCTGACGCCCGCCGTGCCGGTCTGGCTCGCCGTGCTCGCGGGGTTGTACCGCGCGTTCGAGGCGAGCGCGCCCGGGCCGACGGTGTAGACGTTCGGGCTGTACCCCGTGCCGAGCACGTGGAAGGTGATGCCGTTGACCGTCTTCATCCCGTTGGCCGCGGTGATGACGAGCG
>JAEWFB010000456.1 GCA_023389095.1 Actinomycetes bacterium | reverse complement strand
TCCTTCGTCCAGCAGCTCATCGACGAGGGACGCATCTCGCGCGAGGAGGCCGGCACCCACCCGCAGCGCTCCGTCGTCACCCGCGTCATGACGGGCCAGCCCGACGACGAGCCGGACACCTCGCTGCGCGAGGCGAAGATCGGCGACCGCTTCCTGCTGTGCTCCGACGGCCTGTCCGACTTCGTCGGTGCCGACGTCATCGAGGAGATCCTCCGCGAGGCCCGCACGCCCGACGACGCCGCCGACCGCTGCATCGAGGTGGCGCTCAAGGCGAGCACCCGCGACAACGTCACGGTCATCGTCGCCGAGGTCGTCGACGCCGACGGCGACGACCTCCCGGTCACGGTGCCGCAGGTCGTGGGTGCGGCCGCCAAGCGCCTGCCGGGCCACACCCGGGCCATCCCGACGTCCCCGGCGGCGAAGGCCGCCGCTCTCTCCCGGGCGGCCACCGGCCGCGACAAGGCCGACGACGACGACGCGCAGGTCGAGCTCGCCGAGGGAGCCACCCGGTCGCGCCGGGCCAAGGTGATCCGGCGCACGATCGCCGTGGTCGTCGTCGCCGCGATCCTCGGCGCCGGCGGGTACGCCGCGTACGCGTGGTCGCAGAAGCAGTTCTACGTCGCGGTGAGCAACGGCCACGTAGCGATCTACCGCGGCGTCTCGGCCGAGCTCGGCCCGGTCGCCCTGTCGCGCGTCGAGGCCGAGTCGGAGGTCCTCGTCAGCGACCTGCCCGCCGACGTCCAGGGATCGGTCGACAACACCATCCCGGCCCGCGACCTCTCCGACGCGGAGGGCAAGGTCGACCGTCTCCGCGACGAGGCGATGCGCTGCCAGCACCTCGCCATCACGGGCACCCCGTGCGGCACCACGCCGCAGCCGACGCCGAGCACCACGGCCCCGACGACGCCGGCGCCCACGACGCCCACGACGCCCACGGCGCCGCCGCACACCACGCCGGCACCGCGTCCGTCGACGACCGTGAAGCCGGCCGCGCTGAGGCTGCCGCCCGCCCGCGCGACGACGGCGACGACAGCGACGGGGGTGCCGGCATGACGACCACCGTCGAGCCGCTGACCCCTCGGACCCGCCGCAACTCCGAGCTCGGGCTGCTGGTCCTCGCCATCGGCATCGTGCTGCTGGCGTGGGTCACCACCGACCTCAACCGCAACGGCTCGGTCCCGCCCAACATCATCCCGGTGGCCGGCGGCTTCACGCTGCTCATGCTCGCCGTGCACGTCGTGCTCCGCTGGAAGGCGGCCTACGCCGACCCGGTGCTGCTGCCGATCTCCACGGTCCTCAACGGCCTCGGGCTCGTCATGATCCACCGCCTCGACCTGGCCCGCGGCAAGCTCGGCACCGACGGCGACGCCTACCGCCAGATCATCTGGACGACGTTCGCCGTCGTCCTGGCCATCGCCGTCATCGTCGCGCTGCGCGACCACCGCCTGCTGCGCCGCTACACCTACGTGTCGATGGCGGCCGGGCTCGCGCTGCTCCTGTCGCCGCTCGTGCCGGGCCTCGGCCGCTCGATCAACGGCTCGCAGATCTGGATCTCGATCGGCCCGATGAACTTCCAGCCGGGCGAGTTCGCCAAGATCGCGTTCGCCGTCTTCTTCGCCGGCTACCTCGTGCAGACGCGCGACGTCCTGTCGCTCGCCGGCAAGAAGGTCCTGGGGTTCACCTTCCCGCGCGGACGCGACCTGGGCCCGATCGTCGTGGCGTGGGTGATGTGCCTGCTCATCCTCGTCTTCCAGAGCGACCTCGGCACGGCGCTGCTGTTCTTCGGCCTCTTCGTCGCGATGCTCTACGTGGCCACCGAGCGCACGTCGTGGATCGTCATCGGCCTGCTCATGTTCGCCGCGGCCGTCGCGTTCGCGCTGTCGGCGTTCTCCCACTTCACCAAGCGCGTCGACCTCTGGATGGACCCGTTCTCGCAGCACAGCCTCGACATCTCCAACCAGCTGGCCAACGGCCTGTGGGGGATGGCGGCCGGGGGCCTCACCGGTACCGGCCTCGGCGCCGGCCGCCCGTGGCTCACCTCCTTCGCCGAGAGCGACTTCATCTTCCCGAGCCTCGGCGAAGAGCTCGGCCTCTTCGGCACCCTGGGCATCCTCGTGCTCTACGTCATCTTCTGCGAGCGGGGCGTCCGCACCGCGCTCGGCGTGCGTGACGGCTTCGGCAAGCTGCTCGCCATCGGCCTGGCCTTCTCGGTCGCCTTCCAGGTCTTCATCGTCATCGGCGGCGTCACCCGCGTCATCCCCCTGACCGGCCTGACGACGCCGTTCATGTCCCTCGGTGGCTCCTCGCTGCTCGCGAACTGGGTCATCACCGCCCTGTTGCTGCGCATCTCCGACCAGGCCCGGCGCCCCATGCCGGAGATCCCGGTCGGGGTCGCGGCCGACGACCCCGCCCCGGCCGAGGTCACCCAGGTGGTGAGGATGCCGTGAACACCCCGATCCGACGCCTCTCGCTGCTCATGGCGGTGCTGTTCACCGCGCTGCTCGTGTCCTCGTCGCTCATCCAGTTCGTCCAGGCCCGCTCGCTCGACTCGATGGCCGCCAACAAGCGCACGCTGCTCGACAGCTACTCGCGCGAGCGCGGCTCGATCATCGTCGGCGGGCAGGCCGTCGCGAAGTCGATCCCGGTCAACGACCAGTACAAGTTCCTGCGCCAGTACCCGCAGGGCGAGCTCTACTCGCAGGTCACCGGCTTCTACAGCTACGTCGTCGGGGCGCCGTACGGCCTCGAGCACGCCGCCGACGACCTGCTCACGGGCGACTCCGACTCCCTCTTCGTCCGGCGCGTCACCGACCTCATCACCGGCCGCAAGACCGCCGGCGCGACGCTCGAGCTGACCATCGACCCCAAGGCCCAGAAGGCAGCCGACGACGCGCTCGGCAAGAGCAAGGGCGCCGTCGTCGCGCTCGACCCGAAGACCGGCGCGATCCTCGCGATGGTCAGCCACCCGCAGTACGACCCGAACCCGCTGTCGAGCCACGACCTGAGCAAGGCCAACAAGGCCTGGCAGCAGCTGGCGGCCGACCCCGACAAGAGCTACGTCAACCGGGCGGTCAGCAGCCTCTACCCGCCCGGCTCGACGTTCAAGGTGGTCACGGCCGCCGCGGCCCTCGAGAACGGCGTCGTCACCGACGCCAACTCCAAGGTCCCGGGACCGGCGCAGCTCAAGCTGCCGCTGACCTCCACGACCCTGCCGAACGAGACCGGCCAGCCGTGCGGCCCGAACAACGAGACGACGCTGATCCACGCGCTCGAGATCTCGTGCAACACCGCCTTCGGCTCGCTCGGGCTCGAGCTCGGCGGCGAGAAGCTGCGCGCCCAGGCGGCCAAGTTCGGGTTCGGCGACTCGCTCCAGGTGCCGCTGCGCGCGGCGACGAGCTCGGTGCCTGCCGACCTCAACGAGCCGCAGTCGGCGCAGTCGGCCATCGGCCAGTACGACGTCAAGGCCACCCCGCTGCAGATGGCGATGGTCGCGGCGGGCATCGCCAACAAGGGCAGCGTCATGACGCCCTACCTCATCGACTCGGTCCGCAGCGCCAACCTCGACGTCATCTCCTCGACGCCCGAACCCACCGAGCTCTCGCAGGCCGTCTCGGAGCAGACCGCATCGATCCTGACCAAGATGATGGTCTCCGTCGTCGACAACGGCAGCGGGGCGCGCGCCCAGATCCCGGGCGTCCAGGTCGCAGGCAAGACCGGCACCGCCCAGCACGAGAAGGGCAAGCCGCCGCACGCCTGGTTCATCAGCTTCGCGCCGGCCGACGACCCCAAGGTCGCCGTGGCCGTTGTCGTCGAGGACGGCGGCGTCACGGGCAGCGAGATCGGCGGCGGACGCGTCGCGGCCCCGATCGCCAAGGCCGTCATGGAGGCGGTGCTCGGTAAATGAGCCTCCTCGAGCCCGGCACCACGCTCGGCCACCGCTACACGCTCGACACGAGCATCGCGTCGGGCGGGATGGGCGACGTGTGGGAGGCCACCGACACCGTCCTCGAGCGCCCGGTGGCGGTCAAGGTGCTGCGCCCGGCCGACCCCGACGACACGACGTTCATCGACCGGTTCCGCGACGAGGCGCGCGGCAGCGCGGGCCTGCACCACCCGAACATCGCGGCCGTGTACGACTACGGCGAGGAGGACGAGCTCGCCTACATCGTCATGGAGCTCGTGCCGGGGCGCACGCTCGGCGAGCTGATCCGCACGAGCGACGGGGGCATGGCGCCCGACGACGTCCGCTCGATCCTCGGCCAGGCGGCGCTGGCGCTGTCGGCCGCGCACGAGGCCGGCGTCGTGCACCGCGACGTCAAGCCGGCCAACATCATCGTCACGGGTGAGGGCCAGGCCAAGCTCACCGACTTCGGGATCGCGCGGATCGGGGACGGCTCGGGGCACACCCGCACCGGCGAGGTGCTCGGCACGCCCGACTACATCAGCCCCGAGCAGGCGCTCGGTGAGCCGGCCACGGCCGCGACCGACATCTACTCCCTCGGCGTCGTCGCCCACGAGATGCTGACCGGCCACAAGCCGTTCGACATGGGCACGCCCGTCGCCACCGCCCTCGCGCAGGTCAACGACCCGCCACCGCCGCTGCCCCACACGGTGCCGGAGGACCTGCGCGAGGTCGTCGAGGCGTGCCTGGCCAAGACGGCTGCCGACCGCCCGCACACCGCGAGCGAGGTGGCCGCCGCCGTCGGCATGCCGCTCGGTGCCCTGCCGGGAGTCACGCCGGCGCCGATCGGGCGCAGCGACGCGACGGCACCGCTGGCCGCCCTCGACCCGACGCGCGCCTTCACGGCGGCACACCCCCGCACCGACGCGTCCGCCGGGGTCGCTGCCGG
>JAEWFB010000438.1 GCA_023389095.1 Actinomycetes bacterium | reverse complement strand
GCGCAGGCGTCAGGGGTTCAGTCGATCGAGCCGCGCAGCACCGAGTCGACCGCGGCCAGGGCGGTGGGGTCGCCGCTGCGGCTCAGCTCGCCGGCCGCCGGCCGGTTCCACAGCCAGCAGTCGAGGTCGGCCGCCGTGCCGCAGACCTCCGGAGCGGACGCGTCGGGCGAGGCGTCTGGGTCGTCGGGCTCGCCGCCGGCCGGACCGTCGGCGACGAGGAAGCGCAGCAGGTCGATGTCGCGGCCGTCGTAGGTGCCGGTGACCCGGCCGGGCGTGACGGTCCACGCGTGCATCGTGTCGACGGTCGCGATCGTGACCGGCGCGCCGAGCTCCTCGTGCGACAGCCCGGGCTCGGGCTCGTAGCCCCGCATGATCCGCAGGGCCTCGTCGACGCCGTCGGCCGCGAGGCGGGCGTCGATCGGGGCACGGTCGGTCGGCGCGATCCCGGCGGTGCCTCGGCGTCGAGGCGGTGGATCAGCGCCTCGTGCGCCTGGCGGCGGCGGATGTACCCGGCGGTGTGCTCGTCGGCCCACATCCACAGCTCGGTCTCCGGCGGCAGCTGGGCCAGCTGCTCGTTCAGGCGGGCGCTCGAGGCGTCGAAGGCGGCCAGCAGGCCCGGCCGGTCTGCGGGGCGCTCCGGTCGGCGCTCGCTGTGGGCCTCGACCTGCTCGCCCGTGGTGAGCCGGTCCTCGGCGATGCCGCCCCAGAACCACTGGACGTCGGCGAGGTGCCACAGCAGGTCGTCGGTGTCCCAGTCGGGGCACGTCGGCACGGTGGCTCCGGCCGGTGCGTCGGCCAGCACCTCGCGGAAGCGCGCCGAGTCGGCGGCCAGGTGGTCTAGGAAGGGAAGGTCTGCACCCGACGGGGCAGCGGGCATGCGCACTCCTGGTGGTGTGGTGGCGGGGTGACGTCGTGGACCCGGGACGGCTGGTCAGCGGACCCCGGCGACGCGGAACTGCACGGAGATGCGCGGACCCATCGGCTCGGAGGTCTTGGGGACCGCGTGGTCCCACGTGCGCTGGCAGGAGCCGCCCATCACGACGAGGTCACCATGGCCGAGCGGGTACCGCAAGCTCTTTTGCGGGGTGCCGGGGATGCCCCCACCGTCGCGGGGGCGCAGGGCCAGGACCCGTGGTGAGCCGAGCGAGAGGATCGCGATCATCGTGTCGCTGTCGCGGGAGCGGCCGATGCGGTCGCCGTGCCAGGCGACGCTGTCGCGACCGTCGCGGTACAGGCACAGGCCCGCGGTGACGAACGGCTCGCCGAGCTCGGACGCGTAGTGCGCGCTCAGCGCGTCGCGGGCCCGGTCGAGGAGCGGGTGCGGGAGCCGCTCGCCCGCCGCGTAGAACTTCGTGAGGCGAGGCACGTCGACGACGTTGTCGTACATCTGCCGCCGCTCGGCGTGCCAGGGCACGTCGTGCAGCAGGGCCGAGAAGAGCGCGTCGCCGGCCGCGAGCCAGCCGGGGCGCACGTCGACCCACGCGCCGTGGGCGAGCGGGTGGCGACGCATCCCGGTGCCGACGTCGCGCAGCGTCATCTCGTCGGTGAGGTCGAGCAACGACCCCTGCAGGGTGAGGTCCATGCCGCCAGCGTAGCCCAGAACGTCGAACACGTGTTCGATGCGCGCCGTCTCCGGTGTCGTCCGCCGCGTCGGGCCGGCCCGTCGCGGGCGTCGGCCCCGGCGCGTGCGGTGCCCCGGGACGCCGGTGGCGGGGGAGAATGGGCCCATGCCCCTCTACCGCGACGAGGCGATCGTCCTGCGCACCCACAAGCTGGGCGAGGCCGACCGCATCATCACGATGCTGACCCGCACCCGCGGGCGCGTGCGGGCCGTCGCCAAGGGGGTGCGCCGCACGAAGTCGCGCTTCGGCTCGCGGCTCGAGCCCGGCATGGTCGTCGACGTGCAGTGCTACGAGGGCCGCAACCTCGACACCGTGACCCAGGTCGAGACCCTCGCCCCGTACGGCGACGCCATCGCCCGCGACTACGCCGCGTACACCTGCGCCACCTCGATGCTCGAGACGGCGCTGCAGCTCACGGAGGAGCACGAGCCGCAGACCCAGCAGTACCTGCTGCTCTCGGGGGCGCTGCGCTCCCTCGCCGAGCGGGCGCACGACCCCGGGCTCGTCCTCGACGCGTACCTGCTGCGCTCGCTCGCGGTGGCCGGCTGGGCGCCGAGCTTCGTCGACTGCGCCCGCTGCGGCGCCGACGGGCCGCACCGGGCCTTCAACGTCCAGGCCGGCGGGGCGGTCTGCTCCTCGTGCCGCCCGCCCGGGTCGACGGCCCCCGCACCCGAGACCTTCGAGCTGCTCGCCGCGCTCCTGTCGGGCGACTGGGAGCTCGCCGACGACAGCGACCCCCGGCACCGGCGTCAGGGCAACGGCCTCGTGTCGGCGTTCCTGCAGTGGCACGTCGAGCGCGGGCTACGCTCACTGCGTCTCGTCGAACGCGCCTGAGCCGCAAGCCCGTCCGTCCACTGACCCGGAGAGCCATGACCCCCAGCGCCCCGTACGCCCGCCCCTTCGCGCACCCGTCGGGCGCCACCGCACCGGTCATCCCCGCCGAGCTCCTCCCGAAGCACGTGGCCATCGTCATGGACGGCAACGGCCGGTGGGCCAACGCGCGCGGGCTGCCGCGCACCAAGGGGCACGAGGCGGGGGAGGCGTCGCTGCTCGACGTCGTCGCCGGCGCGATCGACGTCGGCGTGACGCACCTGTCGGCGTACGCGTTCTCCACGGAGAACTGGCGGCGCTCGCCCGACGAGGTGCGCTTCCTCATGGGCTTCAACCGCGACGTCATCCGCCGCCGCCGCGACCAGCTGCACGAGTGGGGCGTGCGGATGCGGTGGGTGGGCCGCGCGCCGCGCCTGTGGCGCTCGGTCATCAAGGAGCTCGAGATCGCCCAGGAGCTGACCCAGCACAACACCGGCCTGACCCTCTACTTCTGCGTCAACTACGGCGGACGGGCCGAGATCGCCGACGCCGTCCGGCGCATCGCCCAGGACGTCAAGGACGGTCGCCTCCGGCCCGGCTCGGTCGACGAGAAGACGATCACGAAGTACCTCGACGAGCCGACGATGCCCGACGTCGACCTCTTCGTGCGCTCGTCCGGCGAGCAGCGCACGTCCAACTTCCTGCTCTGGCAGTCGGCCTACGCCGAGATGGTCTTCCAGAACCGCCTGTGGCCCGACTACGACCGACGCGACCTCTGGGCCGCGATCGAGGAGTACGTCGCCCGCGACCGACGCTACGGCGGCGCCGTCGACACCCCGTCCGGACCCTGATCGAGAGAACACCCCACCCGATCGAGAGAACACTCCGTCACCGCGGGGAGCGGGCCGACCGCCCTCTCGATCGGTCGGGGCCGTGACGGACTGTTCTCTCGATCGGAGGGAGGTGTGACGGGCTGTTCTCTCGATCGCGGGGAGATGACGCTCAGCGGTCGACGACGTTGACCTCGTACTGGCTCGCCGTGGGCGGGAACCCGGTGTCGAACTTCGCGTTGCCCACGGCGAGGCGGTCGCCGAACCGGGCCACCGTCGTCGGGGTCTCGAAGAGGCTGCTCGTGACCGTCTTGAGCAGGCGGCCGGAGGACAGGTCGCCGGCGAGGAGGTACTCGGTCACCTGGTTCGAGAAGTTCTGCACGGCGTAGACCGTGCGGCCCTCGAGCAGGATGCCGTCGACGTTCGGCACGGCGACCCCGGCGATCGTCGCGCTGTCACCCGTCGTGGGGTCGACCGTGTTGAGCACGGCCGAGTTGGTGTGCGCGACGACCAGCGTTCGGCCGTCGGGCGTCGCCTGGATGCCGTTGTTGTTGAAGCCCGGCAGCAGCACTGCCGCGGGTCCGTGCAGCGGCAGGGTACGGGCCGTGCCGAGGGCCCCGCTGCGGCTCACCGGGACGAGGTACAGCTGGGCCTGCGAGGAGTCGGTGAACCACGCGCCGTCGCGGGTGAGGGCCACGTCGTTGATGACCGAGCTGTTCGTCGTCAGCTGGTAGGACGCGACGGGCGCACCGGTCCTGAGGTCGTACACGTACGCCTGGCCGGTGAACCCGCCCGCGACGAACAGGAGCGAGTGGGCGAGGTCGACTCGCAGGCCGAGCGCCATCCGGCCGGCCGGCGCGTGGATGAACGGGGCAGCCGTGCCGGTGCGCACGTCACCGCGGTAGATGTTGCCGGTGAAGACCTCCCCGGCGTAGAACGTCGTCCCCGCACCCCGCGCGACGCCCTCGGCGGAGTGCGCACCGGGCAGGACGATCTTCACCTGCCGGTGCACGGCCTGTGCCGGGGCAGCTGCTCCGCCGACCAGGGCCAGACCGATGAGCCCGACGGCTGCCACCATGCTCGTCACGAACCGTTTCGTGGGTCCCCTCATCTCGACACCCCTCTCGCGCGGCGTCGCAGCAGCACGCCGCTGGATCCGGCCGTGACCGCGGCACGGCCCGGCACCGTTCTCCAGCGTCCGCCGGGTGCCGACGTCGCGACAAGATGGCGTTCTGGTGCATAGCGGGCCGGTTGCGCCGATGCGAGCTCGCCGGCGGGGTCAGCGGGTCGTCAGCGGGGGCGGCAGTCGGCGCACGTGCCGAAGATCTCGAGGGTGTGCGTGACGTCGGAGAAGTCGTTCTCGGCGGCCACGGCGTCGGCCCACCTCTCGACCGCCGGGCCCTCGACCTCGACGGTGCGACCGCACCCTCGGCACACGAGATGGTGGTGGTGGTGCGTGGAGCAGGCCCGGTAGACCGCCTCGCCGTCGTCGGTTCGCAGGACGTCGACGGCGCCGGCCTCGACCATCGCCTGCAGCGCCCGGTAGACCGTCGCCAGCCCGACGCCTTCGCCGGCGTCGCGCAGCCGGGCGTGGACGGTCTGGGCCGAGGTGAACTCCTCGGAGCGACCGAGCATCTCGGCGACGGCGGCCTGCTGGCGCGTCGGGCGACGCATGCCGCTCGCCCCCTGGCCCGCGTTCGTCGTCCTGGTCATCGGGAGGTCCTCGTCATCGTGTCGTCGTGCCGGTCGGGCTCGCTCGGCGGGGGCGGTCCGTCGCCCTGGCCGTGCTCGTCGTAGTGCCCCTCGTGGGCGGCGTGCCGGTGGCCGTCGTGCACGTAGTCGACGTGGTCGCCGTGCGGGATGGCCGGGTGGCCGCACTCGGCACCGTGCTCGTGCGGGTGCACCTCGGCGACGGAGTGCTGCCGGCCGCGCATCCTGGCGCGCAGGCCGGTGCCGGCCGCGACGACCACGAAGATCGCCACCGACAGCAGCACGATCGAGCCGCCCGAGGGCGTGTTCAGCGGGTAGGACACGACGACGCCCCCGACGCTCGCGACGAGCCCGAACGCGACCGCCCACCGGACGCCGCTGCCGAACGAGCGGGCCACGAGCTGCGCGGCGGCGTTCGGCACGATCATGAGCGCGCTGATGAGCAGCAGGCCCACGACCCGCATCGCGACGACGACCGTCGTGGCCGTCAGCACCGCGAGCACGACGTTGACGGGCAGCACGGGGATGCCGACGGCGCGGGCGTACTCCTCGTCGTTGGCCACCGCGAACAGGCGCGGCCGCAGCACCCAGGTGGTGACCGCGATGACGACGGCGAGACCGACGAACACCCAGATGTCCCCGCTCGTCGTCGTGAGGATCGAGCCGAAGAGGTACTTCATGAGGTTGGCCGGGGTGCCCTCGGGCGAGCGGCTGATGATGACGACGCCCCCGGCGATGCCGCCGTAGAAGATGACGGCGAGCGCGACGTCGCCGTTGGTGCGCCCCCGGGCGCGGAGCAGCTCGATGACGACCGCGGCGAGCACGGCCGCGACGAGCGCGGCGAGCACGGGGGCCGTGCCGCTGACGAGGCCGATGGCGACGCCGGCGAGCGCGACGTGGCCCATGCCGTCGCCGATGAGGGAGAGCCGGCGCTGCACGAGGAAGATGCCGACCATCGGCGCGACCGTGCCCACGAGCAGGGCCGCGACGAGCGCCCGCTGCATGAAGTCGACCGTGAGGATGTCGCTGATCACGCGTCGCCTCCTCGGGTGGAGTCGAAGGGGCCTCGGCCGAGGACCGGCCGGGCCGTCTCGAGCTCGAGGTCGTGGTGGTGGCTGTCGTGCTCGTGGTGGACGGCCTCGCGGGAGGCGGCGTACGCGTCGGGCGTGCCGTCGAAGACGATGCGTCCGGCGTCGACGACGACGATGCGGGTCAGCAGGCGCTCGAGGGGACCGAGCTCGTGGGTGACGACGACCATAGTGACGCCGCGCTCGACGAGGCGCTCGAGGACGTCAGCGAGCACGTGCTGGCTCGCGGCGTCGACGCCGGCCGTGGGCTCGTCCATGACGAGCACGTCGGGCTGCCCGGCCAGGGCGCGGGCGATGAGGACGCGGCGCTGCTGCCCACCCGAGAGCGTGCTGACCTCGGTGGCGGCGCGGTCGCCGAGGCCGACGACCTCGAGCGAGCGGGCGACGACCTGCCGGTCGGTCGCGCGCAGGCGCCCGAACCAGCCGAGGCGTGGCAGCCGGCCGGTCTCGACGATCTCCTCGGCCGTGGCGCTGACGGACGCCGAGAGCGTGTGGCGCTGGGGCACGTAGCCGAGCCGGGCCCGGTCGTGGAAGTCGTCGGCCGGGACGCCGAAGAGGGTGACGGCCCCCTGGGTGCGTTCGTTGAGGCCGAGGATGCCCTTCATGAGGGTCGACTTGCCCGAGCCGTTGGGCCCGACGACGGCGACGATCTCCCCGCGGCGGACCGTGAGGTCGGCGCCGTGCAGGACGGTGCGCTCGCCGTAGCCGAACCCGGCGCCGCGCACGTCGATGACGACGTCTCCGGGAGCCGCGTCGGAGGCGGGGGCGTCCGGCCTCGTGGCCGGGATGTCGGTGGCGCTCACCTGCACCCCAGCCCCTTCTGGAGGGCGGTGAGGTTGCTGCGCATGACCTCAAAGTAGTCCTTGCCCGCCGACGCGGCGGTGATCCCCTCGACGGGGTCGAGCGTGGCGACGGTCGCCCCGGTGGAGCGGGCGACCGTGTCGGCCAGCTGCGGCTCGACGAGCGTCTCCTGGAAGATCGTCGTGACCCCCTGGGAGCGGACGAGGTCGCTGACCTCCTTGAGCCCCGCGGCGCTCGGCTCGGCCTCGGGGTTGATGCCGGAGATGCCGTGCTGGTCGAGGCCGTAGCGCTGCGCCAGGTAGCCGAAGGCGGCGTGGCTCGTGACCACCACCTTCGAGCGGCACGACGCGAGACCGGTGCGGTAGCTGGCGTCGAGGGCCGTGAGCCGCGCGACGAACGCTGCCGTGTTCTTCTCGTACGTCGCGGCGTTGGCGGGGTCGTCGTGGGCCAGCCGGGCCCCGATGGCCTTGGCGACGTCGGCGTAACGCGTCGGGTCGAGCCAGAAGTGCGGGTCGTCGGCGCTGTGGTCGTGGGCGTCTCCCGACGCCTGGGCGTCGCCTGCCGGTGCCTCGCCCGACGCGTCCGCCTGCCCCTGCGGGGTCCCGTCGGCGTGGTCGTGGCCGTCCTCGCTCGACGGCAGCGTCAGCCGGGCGGCGTCAGCGACGTCGAGGACGCGGGTGGTGTCGACCTGGGCCATGCCGTCGTCGACGGCGGGCTGGAAGCCGTCGGCGTAGACGACGAGCCGGGCCTTGGTCATCGCTGCGAGGTCCTGCGGGGCGAGCTCGAAGTCGTGCGGCTCGGCACCGGGCTTGGTGAGGACGCCGACCGGCTGGGTGCCGCCGACGATCTGCTGCGTCGCGAACTGGAGCGGGTAGAACGAGGTGACGAGGCCGCCCGAGGCGGACCCGCTGCTCGAGCACGCCGCGGCGGTCAGGCCCACGAGGGCGACGACGGACAGGGC
>JAEWFB010000364.1 GCA_023389095.1 Actinomycetes bacterium | reverse complement strand
ACAGGTTCTCGACCGCGGTCTCGCCGGCCGGCCACGGGATCTCGTGGTCGAGGTCGCAGCGGGCCGCCAGGACCTGGCAGTCGGGGCCGCGGCAGGTGCCGTCGAGGGCCTGGACGTGCTCGACCATCGCCCGGCTCGGCCGGTAGCTGCTCGTCGGGCGGGCGATCGCGTGCCCGGTCGCGACGTCGACGGGCAGCGTCGCCCAGACCGACCCGGCGCGGGTCATGACCTGCCGGGCGTGGGCGGCGGTGACCCAGCCGTGCCCGGGGACCTCGCAGGCCGCCTCGCAGGTGCCGGTGGCGACCTCGAACGGCACGACGAGCCACACCCGAGCAGCAGCGCCGGCCGGCGGGTGGCCGGTCAGGCGCCCGCCGTCCGCGGTGAGGCGCCCGCCGTCCGCGGTGAGGCGCCCGTCGTCCGTGGTGAGGTGGCCGCCGAGCAGGGCCTCGGTGGCCAGGTCGCAGCGCAGCTGGTCCAGGCTGCGGGGGTCCCCGCCGCCGCGCAGCCCGCGTGCCGTGGTGTCGAGCCGGTCCAGCACCGCAGCGATGCTCGGGCCCTCAGCGGTGAGGGTCAGGTAGCCCATCCCGTCGGCGGTCATCCGCCCGAACACCCCACGCCGGGCCCTGGCCTGGGTGCGGCGCTCCTGCGAGCCGCGCCCGTCCACGGCGGCGACCGCCCTGCGCAGCCGCGCGGTGAAAGACCGCTGCCCCACCAGCTGCCCATCCCGGCTCGGTGCCAGCATCGCCTCGGCCACCGTGGCGACATCCGCATCGCCCAGCATGGCCGTGTCGGCGGCCACCTGCAGCACCCGGGACAGCGACGTCGCCCCCGCGCGCAGCGCCGCCAGCATGACCCGGTGCCGCCGCGGCGCCGCCGCGACCGCCAGACGACGGGCCACCTCACCCGCCCCGACCCCGGTCGCCAACGCGATCTCCTCGGACACGACCCGCTCCGGCGACACCCGCGCCGACACCCGCGCGACCGCCCCCGCCGGCAGCGCCGCGACCTGCTCGGCCTCGATCGAGGCCAGTGAACCGTACGCGGCCAGCAGCTCGGCCTCCAACCGGGCCTTGGCCGCCTCCAGGCCCTCGACCTGCGCCAGCACCCGCTCCCCGGCCCGCACCAGCCCCTCGACCACCCCGGCAGCCCGAGCCCGCTCGGCTCGCTCGGCCGCATCGGTTCCACAGGCGTGATGAGCGCGGTCGGCACCCTCCTCGCCCCGGGCACCGGACTGGGCAGCTCGTGCGCGGACGAGCAACGGCTCCAGGGCCTTCGCGAGCTCGCCCGGGTCGGCCGTCCACGACACCCGCAGCACCCGGAACGGCCCACCCTCCGGCACGTCGAAGGGCCCACGCGACGATGCGACGTACGGCATCCGGGCCTCCTCTCGACGTCTCCATCCCTTCCTCAATTAGAACACATGTTCGAACATGATGGAAGGCTACTGGGCACCCTGGGGACAACGAATCGAACTGTCCCACAGCGCTTTCAGACGCCGTCCATCCGCTGGCGCACGGCAGTCCGGCGACTCAGCGCGAGAACTCCATCGCCTCGGTGACGTCACCGCGCAGCAGGTCACGCCGATCCAGCAGGTAGTTCTGGCGCATCAGCCACGGCGCCCGGTCGCCCTGTCGCGGAAGGAGGTCCGCGGCCCGCGCCACGTAGCCCGACGACAGTGGCAACAGCGCGCTGTCGGACATCCCCGACGGCGGCCGGGGCACCGCGGCCCGCCAGCCGTGGCGGTCCATGTGGTCGACGAGCCGGCACACGTAGCGCGACGCGAGGTCCGCGCGCAGCGTCCACGACGCGTTGACGTAGCCGACGCACACGGCCAGGTTCGGCACGTCACCGAACATGAGGCCCCGGTACACGACGAGGTCGCGCGTGGAACGCGTCTCGCCGTCGACGTCGAACTCGATGCCACCCGCCACCTTGAGCGTCAGGCCGGTGGCGGTCACGACGACGTCGGCCTCGAGCTCACGCCCCGAGGCCAGCCGCAGCCCCCGCCCGGTGAACGTCTCGATGGTGTCGGTGACGACCTCGGCCCGTCCGGACCGCACCGTCTCGAAGAGGTCGCCGTCGGGGACGAAGCAGATCCGCTGGTCCCACGGGTCGTAGGCCGGGGTGAAGTGCTCGGCCACGGTGCCGGCCGACCCCAGGGCCCGCTCGGCGCCACGCAGCAGGAGCCGGCGCGTCAGGGTCGGACGGCGCCGGCTCAGCTGGTAGAACGCCCCGGCCGTCAGGACGTTCTTGTAGCGCACTGCCGTGCCCGAGACGCGGTCCGGCAGGGCCCGCCGGAGAGCGTCGCCGACCCGGTCACGGCGGGCGAGGGGCACGACCCACGACGGGCTGCGCTGGAGCATCGTCACCTGGGCGCCGCGGTCGGCGAGCGCCGGCACGAGCGTGACGGCGGTGGCGCCCGAGCCGATGACGACGACCGAGCGACCCGCGACGTCGAGGTCGTCCGGCCAGGACTGCGGATGCACGACCCGGCCCGCAAAGGCGTCGCGACCCGCGATCTCCGGCGTGTGGCCGCGCTCGTAGTCGTAGTAGCCGCTGCACAGGTGCAGGAACCGGCAGGTGAGCGTCGACCGGCCCGAGGCGTGCTCGACGGAGACCGTCCACCGAGCGTCATCGCTCGACCACGACGCCGCGACCACCTTGTGTCCCAAGCGGATCCGCTCGTCGATGCCGTACTTGGCCGCGGTTCGGCGGAGGTACTCCAGGATGCTCGCGCCGTCGGCGATGGCGTCGCTCTCGGGCCACGGCTCGAAGGGGAAGCCGAGGGTGAACATGTCCGAGTCCGAGCGCACGCCGGGATAGCGGAACAGGTCCCACGTGCCGCCGACGGCGTCGCGAGCCTCGAGCACCGCGTACGAACGGCCGGGCAGCATGGTCTGGATGCGGTACGCGGCACCGATCCCGGACAGGCCCGCGCCGACGACGAGGACGTCGAGGTGCTCTGGTGTCGAGGGGGTCACCCCGCCATTGTGACGTGTGCCGCGCCGATGGCTACCCGGCGGTAACCGCGGCTACCCTCGGGCGGGTGAGCCCGTACCCGCACCTGCTCGAACCCCTCGACCTCGGCTTCACGACCCTGCGCAACCGCGTCGTCATGGGGTCGATGCACACGGGCCTCGAGGACCGGTCCCGCGACCTCGACCGGCTCGCCACGTACTACGCCGAGCGGGCGCGCGGGGGTGCCGGGCTCATCGTCACCGGCGGTTTCGCGCCGAACCTCGAGGGCAGCCTCTACCCCGGTGGATCGGCGCTGATCACGCCCCGACAGGCCCGCAGGCACCGACGCGTCACCGACGCCGTCCACCGTGAGGGCGCGAAGATCGCCCTGCAGATCCTGCACGCCGGCCGGTACGCCTACCACCCGGCGTCGGTCGCGCCGAGCCGGCTCAAGGCCCCGATCACCCCCTTCACGCCGCGCGCGCTGTCGACCCGCGGCGTCGAGCGCACCGTCCGCGCCTATGCCCGGTGCGCGCGGCTGGCCCGCGAGGCCGGGTACGACGGCGTCGAGATCATGGCGTCCGAGGGCTACCTGCTCAACCAGTTCCTCGCGCCCCGGACCAACCGGCGCACCGACCGCTACGGCGGCTCCCCCGAGAACCGACGCCGCCTGCCCGTCGAGGTCGTACGGGCCGTGCGGGAGGCGGCCGGGGAGGACTTCGTCGTCGTGTACCGCCTCTCGATGCTCGACCTCGTGCCCGACGGCCAGTCGTGGGACGAGGTCGTCGCGCTGGCCCGCGAGGTGGAGGCCGCGGGCGCGACGATCATCAACACCGGGATCGGCTGGCACGAGGCCCGGGTGCCGACGATCGTCACGTCGGTGCCGCGCGGCGCCTTCACGCGGGTGACGGCGAAGCTGCGACCGGAGGTCTCGATCCCCGTCGTCGCCTCCAACCGCATCACGATGCCCGACCTCGCCGAGCAGACGATCGCCGACGGCGGTGCCGACCTCGTCTCGATGGCGCGCCCCTTCCTCGCCGACCCGGAGTGGGTCCGCAAGGCCGAGCAGGACCGTGCCGACGAGATCAACACGTGCATCGCGTGCAACCAGGCCTGCCTCGACCACACCTTCGCCAAGAAGACGGCGACCTGCCTCGTCAACCCGCGTGCGGCCCACGAGACCGTCCTCGTCCTCGCCCCGACGCGTCGCGCCAAGTCGGTGGCGGTCGTCGGCGCCGGCCCGGCCGGACTCGCCACGGCCACGTCGCTCGCCGAGCGCGGCCATCGCGTCGAGCTGTTCGAGGCCGGCGACGACATCGGCGGCCAGTTCGCCCTGGCGATGCGCATCCCCGGCAAGGAGGAGTTCGCCGAGACGATCCGCTACTACCGGCGTCGCCTCGAGGTGACCGGCG
>JAEWFB010000343.1 GCA_023389095.1 Actinomycetes bacterium | reverse complement strand
CGCCGGTCAGCACCGGTGACTCGACGCCGTCGAACTACCTGAGCTACCCGGCCAACGGCCCGACGACCTCCGGCTTCGGGATGCGCTGGCACCCGATCCTGCACAAGTGGATGCTCCACGACGGCCTAGACTGGGGCATCCCGTGCGGCACCCCCGTGTACGCGGCGGCGCCGGGCGACATCATCCGCGCCGGCTGGCGGGCGAGTGGCTGGGGCAACCAGGTCGTCATCGACCACGGCATGCACCGGGGCGTCGACCTCGTCACGACGTACAACCACCTGACGAGCATCGTGAAGTTCGGCGGCTCGGTGAACCGTGGCGAGCTCATCGGCTACTCGGGCACCACGGGCTACTCGACCGGCTGCCACCTGCACTTCGGCGTCTACGAGGACGGCACGCCGGTCAACCCGCGCATCTGGCTCTGACGCCCGACCGGTCCGCCCCGGAAACGCGCTCGGAGGTCGGGCCCCACTCGGGGTAGCGTGGGTCCGCCGTCGCGGCACGCGTACGGTGACCCAGCTGACCCGGATGGCCCGGGCTTCGAGTGGAAGGACGGTCCGGTGCCGAAGGAGAAGGGGCGGTCGCTCATCGCGAGCAACCGCAAGGCGCGCCACGACTACCTCATCGAGGACACGTTCGAGGCCGGCATCGTGCTCTCCGGTACCGAGGTCAAGGCGCTGCGGATGGGCCGCGCCTCGCTCGTCGACGGCTTCGCCATGTTCACCGGCGACGAGCTCTACCTCGAGAACGTCCACATCCCCGAGTACCTCAACGGCACGTGGAACAACCATGCGCCGCGCCGCAAGCGCAAGCTGCTGCTGCACCGGGCCGAGCTGGAGAAGATCGCCCACAAGACCCGCGAGAGCGGGCGCACCATCGTGCCGCTGTCCCTCTACTTCAAGGACGGTCGCGCCAAGGTCGAGATCGCCCTCGCCACCGGCAAGAAGGCCTACGACAAGCGGCACGCGCTGCGTGAGCGCCAGGACAAGCGCGAGGCCGATCGCGCGATGAGCGCGGCCAACCGGCGTCACTGACGACACGGTCCCCGGGGTGCAGGGAACCGTCGCGGCACCACGCGCGTCCGGTGACAGGATGAGGTGAGGCCCTGACCGGTGGAGGAGCGATGCAGCGATCGAGGAACGGGCGCCCCGCGTGGCGCCGCCGGCTGAGCCTGGTCGGCGTCCTGGCACTGCTCGGCGCCGCGGTGCTGGTGCTCGTCGCGCCCGTGGGGGCCGCTCGGGCCGCCGGCGACGAGAGGATGACCTCGTTCGCCGCCGACTACGCCCTCCAGCCCGACGGCAGCATGAAGGTCACCGAGACCATCACCTGGCAGTTCCCGAGCGGTGAGCAGCGGCACGGGATCTTCCGCGACGTCATCGTGCGCATGGGCTGGAACGACCAGCCGAACCAGTACCGGTACTACGACCTCACCGACGTCGCGGTATCCAGCCCGACCGGCGCCCCCGATGCCTTCCAGGTCACCGACAACGGCGCGGCCAAGCGGATCCGCATCGGCAGCGCCGACCAGTACACGAGCGGCACGCAGCAGTACGTCGTGCACTACACCCTGCACGACGTCCTCAACCCTATCCGCGCCGACGGCTCGCCCGCCCCCAACGGCGTGGGCGCGAGCACCGTGGAGCTGTACTACAACGTCTTCGGCGCGAACGAGACCACCCCGCGCGACGACGTCCGGGTCAGCGTGTCCGCGCCCGACGCCGCGACCAAGGTCGGCTGCTTCCGTGGCGAGACCCGCTCCGACACGCCGTGCCAGGGCAGTGCCGGTGACCCCGCGACCTTCTCGGCCGGCACCCTCGGCCCGGGCGAGGCGATGACCGTCCTCGCCTCCTACCCGGCCGGCGCCTTCGCGCACGTCGCGCCCGACGTGCGCCAGGGCGACGCCGCCTCCTCCGTCGGCTCGAGCGCCGAGCCGGCGGCCAACGCGGCCGCCTGGATCGGCGGCATCAGCGCGCCGTTCATCGCCCTGGCCGTCATGGGCGCCCTCGTGTGGACGCGTGGGCGCGACGAGCGCTACGCCGACCTGACGCCGGGCCTCACACCAGGTCCGACACCGGGCCTGACACCGGCGCTCGGCGCCGGCGCCGACGGCGCCCCCGCGCCCGCGACGACGCGTGGGGGAGCGCCGACGGTGGCCGTCCAGTTCCAGCCGCCCCCGGGTGTCCAGCCGGGCATGGTCGGCGTCGTCATCGACGAGACCGCCAACCCGATCGACGTGTCCGCCACCGTCATCGACCTCGCCGTGCGCGGCTTCCTGCGCATCGAGGAGAACGAGGGCGGCGGCATGTTCAGCCGCACCGACTGGACGCTGACGCGCCTGCCGGCTCCGGGCACCGAGCGGCTCCTGCCCTACGAGCGGATGCTCCTCGATGGCATCTTCGGCAGCCGCGGCGACGTCGTGCGCCTCTCCGAGCTGAAGAACACCTTCGCCACGACGCTGAAGTCGATCCAGGCGGAGATGTACCGCGAGGTCGTGCGACGTAGCTGGTTCCGGTCCTCGCCGCAGGCCCAGCGCGCCGTCTGGCAGGGCCTGGGCCTCGTTCTCGCCGTCCTCGGCGGCATCGTCCTCTTCTACGGCCGGGCCGCGATCGGCGCCCTGCTCGGCAGTGGCTTCACCGGCGGGATCGCCCTCGGGGTGGGCCTCGTCGCGGCCGGCGGCATCACGTGGTTCCTCGGCGGCAAGATGGCCGCGAAGACCGCCGAGGGCTCGGCCGTCAACGCCCAGTCGCTCGGTTTCAAGGAGTACCTCGTCACGGCCGAGGCCGACCAGATCGCCTTCGACGAGGCGAGCAACATCTTCAGCCGCTACCTGCCGTACGCCGTCGTCTTCGGGGTGGCAGACCGGTGGGCGAACACGTTCGCCGACGTCGCCCGGGCGGCCGAGGCCGCCAACCAGCCGTTGCTCATGCCGACCTGGTACGTGTGGAGCGGCAACGCCTTCCCCGACTTCACGGGCATCGCCTCCGGCGTCGACTCGTTCTCGACCACCTCCACCGGCACGTTCACCTCGACGCCCGGCTCGTCCGGCTCGTCGGGCTTCAGCGGTGGCGGCGGCTTCAGCGGAGGCGGCGGCGGAGGCTCGTCCTCCGGCTCCTGGTGACCTGCGCGACCCGCGGCTCGCGTCCGCACCGGAGGCGCCCCGACCCGACCGCGAGCAGGGCTCCCGCGCCGGCCACGACGCCGCAGGCCGGCCACAGCAGGTCCGGCCGCGCTGCGTAGAGCGCGCCGCCGAGCGGAGCCGACAGCATCGAGCCGCTGGTGGCCGCGGCGGTGTAGAGGCCCTGGTAGCCGCCGACGAGATGCTCGGGTGCGGCGTCGAGCACGTGGGCGGTGGCCGTCGTCTTGTAGAGAATCTCGCCGGCGGTGAGCACGACCATCCCGGTGACCGCGGCCGCGGCGACGCCGACGGCGTGCCAGCCGAAGAGGGCGAACCCGACCGCCACGAGGGCGTACCCGGTGGCGATGATCGGCACGGCGGGCCGGTGCCGCAGCCAGAGCGCGACGGGGATCTCGAGCAGGAGGATCAGTGCCGACCCGACCGCGACGAGCCCGGTGTAGAGCCCGAGCGGCTGCCCGGCGT
>JAEWFB010000316.1 GCA_023389095.1 Actinomycetes bacterium | reverse complement strand
TCGTCCTCGCGCTCGTGGCCATCGTGCCGCGCACCGACCACGTCGACCGGCCCGCCGTCGACGCGCTCGACAAGGCGCGTCAGGTCGCCGCCGAGACCCGGTGGACGGTGCAGCTGCCGCAGGGCCTGGGCTCCGGCTGGGTACCGACCGTCGCGTCGTACGCGCCCGGGACCGAGAAGGTCCGCACCTTCACGACGGTGTGGACGACGCCCGCCGGGGCGGACATCTCGCTCAAGCAGGCCGTCAACCCGACCGACGGCTGGCTGCGCCGCTCGGTCAACGACGGCGACGCCGCCGGCACCGTCCAGGTGTCCGGTCGCAGCTTCGAGCGGTTCACCGCCTCCGACGCCGGCCAGGTGGCCTACGTCGCGCGCGGCAGCGGTGCCACGACGCCGACGGTGGTCGCGTCGGGGAACGCCTCCGAGGACGAGCTCAAGGCGTTCGTCGCGGCGATGCGTCCGGTGCAGCCGGCAGCCACGCCCTGACGCTCGGGCGTCGGGTTCAGGACTCGTCGAAGACGGCGTCGTCGGCGTGCAGCGGGCCGCCCTGACCCGGGGTGGGGGCGCCGCCGCCGCGGGTGGCGCGCTCGATCTCGGCCTGGGCGCCGTCGAGCCACGTCGCGCAGTGCGCGGCCAGGGCCTCGCCCCGGCGCCACAGGTGCATCGAGTCCTCGAGCGGGGCCTGTCCGGCCTCGAGCCGGGCGACGATCCCGACGAGCTCCTCGCGGGCGTCCTCGTACCGCATCTGCGCGATGTCGGGGAAGTCGGTGCTGTCGGTGGGGGAGGCGTCGGCCATGCGCGCCACCCTACGGGGTCGGGCCGACGTCGCCGTCGCCGTGCGGGGCGGGCGCCGGCTCCGGCGCCTCCGGCCTCGCGGCGGTCTGCTCGACGGCCGCCTTCCGTGCCGTCGCCTGCTTCGCCGTGGCCTTCTTCGCGGCCGTCTTCCCCCGCGTCGCGGCCGACTTTCGCTGCGTCGCCTTCGTCGCCGTGGTCTTCGCAGCCGTGGTCTTCTTCGCCGCGGTGGACGTGGCCGTCGTGGTCCTCGTGCTGGTCCGCTTCGTGGTCGCCGCGGTCGTGCCGGGCGCCGTCGTGCGCGCGTCCTCGGTGCCGTTGCTGACCGGTCGGACGCCGAAGTCGCCGCGAGCGACGCGGACGCGCAGCAGCTCGCCGACACCGACGTCGTCGCGGTCCATGACGACCCGGCCGTCGCGGTGCTGCACGACGGCGTAGCCGCGCTCGAGCGTCGACTGCGGTGAGAGCGCGACGACCTGCCGACGCAGGTGCTCGGCCTCGTCGGCCGCCCGGTGCAGGCGCGCCTCCAGGCGTGTCGCCGCCCGATCCCGGAGCGAGGTGAGCTCGACGCGGCGCTGCCGCACGAGCGCGACGGGGTCGGCCATGACGGGGCGCGAGACGAGCGCCCGCAGGCCCGAGCGCTCGTGCTCGAGGCGTCGGGTCAGCGCCCGCCGCAGGCGTTCGCGGCCGGTGTCGACGGTGCCCCGCTCCTGGGCGGCGTCGGGCACGACCCGCTTGCCGGCGTCGGTGGGGGTGGAGGCGCGAAAGTCGGCGACGAGGTCGAGCAGCGGCTGGTCGACCTCGTGACCGATGGCGCTGATGACGGGGGTCCGCGCCTCGGCGACGGCCCGGACCATCGCCTCGTTGGAGAAGGGGAGCAGCTCCTCGAGGGCGCCACCACCGCGGGCGACGACGATGACGTCGACGTGGGGGTGGGCGTCGAGCTCGCGCAGCGCGGCGACGACCTCCGTGACGGCGTTCGTGCCCTGCACGGCCACCTCGCGCAGCTCGAAACGGACTGCGGGCCAACGGCGTCGGGCGTTCTCGACGACGTCGCGCTCGGCGGCCGAGCCGCGGCCGGTGATGAGCCCGACGCGGTGCGGCAGGAACGGGATCGCCCGCTTGCGGTCGGCGTCGAAGAGGCCCTCGGCGGCGAGCGTGCGCTTGAGGATCTCGACGCGGGCGAGCAGGTCGCCGATGCCGACGGGACGGATCTGCCGGGCCTCGAGCTGCAGGGTGCCGCGCTTGGTCCAGAACGTCGGCTTGGCCTGGAGCACGACGCGCGCGCCCTGCGCCATCGGTACGGCCATGGCGTTGACGGCGTTCATCGGCACCGACACCGACAGCGACATGTCGACGTCGGGGTCGCGGAGGGTGAGGTAGGCGGTGCCGCCGCGCGGGTTGAACTGCACGACCTGCCCCTCGACCCACAGCTGGCTCATCCGGTTGACGTAGTCGCTGATCTTGAGGCTGAGCACGCGCACCGGCCAGGGCTGCTCGGCGGTGGTGTCGGCCGCCTTGTCCGGCAGCGGGTTCGGCAGGCTCACGCGGGCAACGATAGGCCGTGGCTGCGACACGGCCGGGCCACGACGCGTCGGGGCACCCGCTCGCGGCTCGGGCCGCCCGCCACGGGGCCCGTACGATGGAGGTATGAGCGCCACCCCCGAGACGCCCGTCCCGACCACCGGCACCGACGCGCCCGACGCCGCCGCGGCGTCGAGCAAGAAGGTCCTGCTCGCCGCGCCGCGCGGGTACTGCGCCGGCGTCGACCGGGCCGTCGTCACGGTCGAGAAGGCCCTCGAGCTGTACGGCCCGCCCGTCTACGTCCGCAAGCAGATCGTGCACAACAAGCACGTCGTCACGACGCTCGAGAAGCGCGGTGCGATCTTCGTCGACGAGACCGACGAGGTGCCCGAGGGCGCCACCGTCATCTTCTCGGCCCACGGCGTGGCCCCGGTCGTCCACGAGGAGGCCAAGGCCCGCAGCCTCAAGACGATCGACGCCACCTGCCCGCTCGTGACGAAGGTGCACCGCGAGGCGGTCCGGTTCGCGAGCGACGAGTTCGACATCCTGCTCATCGGCCACGAGGGCCACGAGGAGGTCGTCGGCACGAGCGGCGAGGCGCCCGAGCACATCACGCTCGTCGACGGCCCCGACGACGTCGACAACGTCACCGTCCGCGATCCCGAGAAGGTCGTCTGGCTCTCGCAGACCACGCTGTCGGTCGACGAGACGATGGAGACGGTCAAGCGCCTCAAGGAGAAGTTCCCCGCGCTGCAGAGCCCGCCCTCGGACGACATCTGCTACGCCACCCAGAACCGCCAGCTGGCCGTCAAGCAGATGGCCAAGGACACCGACCTCATGATCGTCGTCGGCTCGCGCAACTCCTCCAACTCGGTGCGTCTCGTCGAGGTCGCCCTGGAGCACGGCGCCCGCGCCGGGCACCTCGTCGACTACGCCGACGAGATCCAGCAGGACTGGCTCGAGGGGGTCACCACGGTCGGGGTCACGTCGGGTGCGAGCGTCCCCGAGGTGCTCGTCCGCGACGTCCTGGCGTGGCTGGCCGAGCGGGGCTACGGCGAGGTCGAGGCCGTCGTCGCGGCCGAGGAGTCGCTCCTGTTCTCGCTGCCCAACGAGCTGCGCCGCGACCTCAAGGCCCGCAAGGGCGAGGACGCCGGGACCGTGCGCCACGACGCCGCGTTCGAGGACGCCGGCTCGCTGCACTGACGGCTGTCCGCCGCGATGGCTCTCGCCCGACGCGTCGGCGTGCGCCTCGCCGGCCGGCCCCTCAGCCCCCGAGGGCGGACGTCAGGGCCGGCTGGAGGTCATCGAGGCTGTTCGGGGCGACGTACTGCCCGCCCGTGACGGCGATGACCTGCTGGAGCGCGCTCTCGTCGGAGTGGCCGCCGATGTCGACGACGACGAGCCGGACCGGCCGCGCCGGGTCCTTGGTCGCCGCGAGCTGCTTCTTGAGCAGGGTGAGGTCGAGGCCGAAGTCGTCCTCGTTCGGTCCGCCGGTCACCAGGGCGACCGAGTTCGTGTAGCCCGGGCGCCACGAGGCCGTCGCCTGCGCGTAGGTCGCGGCGATGGAGTCGTAGAGGCCGCGGCCGCCACCGACGCTCGAGTCGAGGCCGGTGACGGCCTTGTCGAACGCGGTGAGGCGCTGGCCCTCACCGACACCGCCGTAGCCGACGAGCTGCTTGTAGTCGTCGGCCTTGGTGCCGAGGTGCTGCGAGTACGCCCACAGCGACGCGATGGTCGTCGGGGACACCGCGGCCGTGGCCCGAACGGTGGCGCGCTGCACCGTGCCGAGCCGGGTGGCGCCGTTCGCGGTGCGGTCGAGCATCGCGCCGGACACGTCGACGGCGAGCAACGCCTGCGTCTTCGGCGCGGACGCGTTCCACAGGTTCGCAGCCTTGGACACCGACGCGTCGGCCGGAGCCGGACCGACCTTGATCGTCCCGCGTAGCGCCGATGGCGCCTTGGGCCCCTCACCGCCGGGGATGCGGAACCCGCTGTCGCGCAGGATGTTCTGTGCCTCCTCGGTGTGCAGGTAGGTGTCCAGCGCAGCGACGAGTCGGGTGGTGGCCGCGCTGCCGGACAGCGACGCGAGGGAGTACTCGACCGGACCGGTGCCCTCGGTCGGTGCGACGGCCGTGAGCGGGGCGTCGGAGTGCGCCGCGTTCCACGCGCTCAGCTGTGCCTCGGTGGTGACGGCGCCGGAGGGGCTGCTGCCGGCCATGCCGTCGAGCGAGACCGAACCGGTGCCGGCCCGTGCAGCCGTCGACACGACGGTGCGCAGGGAGCTGTCCGGCAGGGACGCGGCAGCCGCGCCGAGGGCGAGCCGTCCGACCGTGGAGCGGTTCGGGTCGGGGACCCGGACCGGCGTCTTCCCGCCGAGCACCTGGCCCCACGACAGTCCGGCGCCGAGGCCGTCGGCCGCACCGGCCGGCATCGCGACGACGACGGCGCTCGTCGCGAACGGCTCTGCGACGGTGGGCTTGACCGCAGACGTCGCCGCGGCCCGCCCGAACCACGCACTCGAGTCGGTGATCCACGCGTCCGGCCGGCCCGCGCCGACGAGCGACCCGGCGACGGCGAACGGCTCGACCGGCTCGAACGTGAAGGCCGCGCAGGGGCTGTCGGAGTGCTTGCTCAGGGCCTGCGCGGCGGCGGCCACGGCCGGCGCGACCGCGGGTGCGACGGCGACGCGGACCTTCGCCGGGGTGGTGCACGACACCGGTCGGGCGGCGGCTCCCGGAACGGTCGCGGGCACCTCGCCCCGGTGCGTGAACACCCACGCCCCGATCGCGGCGCCCGCGACGAGCACGACGGCCAGGAGCGAGCCCAGCAGCCGGCGGCTCTGCCGACGCCGTGCCCGGTCACGTTCGGCGGCCTCGGCCCGTTCGCGCCCGTCGATCAGGCTCTGCTCGTAGGGGCCGACACGGCGGCCCGTGCCTGCTGCTCGATCCTCGGGTCCCGGCCCCCCGCCGCCGGTCACTACGCGCCCACTTTTCACCCGCCGATTGTCCGTGGCGTCCGCGCGGGAGTCCACTATCGGCCTATACCGGACACATCGCCCAGGCGCACCTCGAGAGAGGCGGTCCGGGGGCCCGGGACGGCCCCGGTGCCGGGGTTCGGCCTCAGGCGGTGTCGGCGCGGCGTCGGGCCGCCGCATCGCCCTCGTGGCGCAGGAACGCGTCGTCGCGGTCGGCGCGCGAGCGCGTGCCGAGGGGGTCGGACGGGTCGTCGGTGGCGCCGGCGTCGGAGTCGTGGGCGTCGGTGGCGTCGGTGGCGTCGGTGGCGTCGGCGTCGAAGGCGTGGGCGTCGGTGGCGTCGGCCGTCTCGAGGGGCTCGGTGAGCTCGGTGAGCTCGGTGAGCTCGGTGAGCTCGGTGA
>JAEWFB010000288.1 GCA_023389095.1 Actinomycetes bacterium | reverse complement strand
AGGAAGACCATCTCCGAGCTGACGGCCAGGGTGAACGGGCTGACCCCAGGAGCCGCCCCGGCGCCGACGCCGGTGGTGGCGCTCACGCGACGACCTCGCGGTCGGCGTCGCGCACGGTGACGGTGCCGCGGGTCTCTACGGCCTCGATGCAGGCCAGCGCGATGCGCAGCGCGGCCCGGGCGTCGTGGCCGCCGACGACGGTCGGCGTGCCGGCCCGGACGGCGGTGCAGAAGGCGGCGAGCTCGGCGGCGTAGGCGTCGGCGAAGAGGTCGGTGTCCATCCGCGCCGTCGGGGCGGCGACCCCGTCGGCCGTCCACAGGCTTGTCGTCAGGTGGGCCGGGCTGCCCGCCTGGACCATGCCGGCCGAGCCGAAGACCTCGCCGCGCACGTCGTAGCCGTAGGCGGCGGAGAAGCTCGCCTCGGCGACACCGATGGCGCCGTTGTCGTAGCGGATCGTCACGACGGCGGTGTCGAGCAGGCCCGCCGCCTTGTACGCGGGGGCGACGAGGGCGTCGGCCATGGCGCTCACCTCGACGGCTCGGGCGCCGGCGTTGAACCAGTTGAGCGCGTCGAAGTCGTGGATCAGGGTCTGGGTGAAGATCGTCCACGGTGGGACGGCTCCCGGGTTGGCGAGGCCTGGGTCGCGGGTGACGGAGCGCAGCAGCTGCGGGGTGCCGACGCGTCCGGCGGCCACTGCGTCGTGGGCGGTGGCGAAGTCGCGGGCGAAGCGGCGGTTGAAGCCGACCTGCAGCGGGACGCCGGCCTGCTCGACGGCGGCGATGGCGCGGTCGGCGTCGGCGAGGGTCATGGCCATCGGCTTCTCGACGAAGACGGCCTTGCCGGCGCGGGCTGCCGTGACGACGAGGTCGGCGTGGGCGGTGCTGGCGCAGGTGATGGCGACGGCCTCGATGCGCGGGTCGTCGATGAGGGCCTGGGGGTCGGTGAGCCACTCGACGCCGAGGTCCTCGCCGAGGCGTCGGGCGGACGCCTCGAACGGGTCGGCGACGGCGACGAGCTCGGCCTCGGGGAGGCGGCGGGCGAGGGTGGTGGCGTGGTGGGTGCCGATGCGACCGGCACCGATGAGGCCGATGCGGACGGGGTGTGGGGCGGTCATGGGGAGCTCCTTCGCTTCTCTACTAGAGCGCTCTAGTTCGATGGTGAGGCCACCACCTGTCCCGCGTCAAGGGATCGGCGCAGAATCCTCTGGAGCGCTCTACACTTCGGACGCATGGCAACCGGACGCGTGACGATGGAGGACGTGGCAGCACGGGCCGGGGTGTCCCGGGCGCTCGTGTCGATCGTCTTCCGCGGGGTCGCCGGCGCCTCCGAGGAGACCCGCGCCCGCGTGCTCGCCGCGGCTGCCGATCTCGACTACCGGCCCGACACCCGCGCCAGCCGCCTCGGCCGGGGCCGGACGCGCATGCTCGGCGTGACGTTCGCCGTCGGGCACGCCTTCCACGGCGAGGTGCTCCGCAGCCTCTACACCGAGGCGGACGCGGTGGGCTACGAGGTGGTCCTCAGCGGCGTCACCCCCGACCGGTCCGACAGCGACGCCGTCGACACCCTGCTCGCCGAGCGCTGCGAGGGCCTCGTCCTCGTGGGCAGCGACCTCGCGACGGGCGCCATGGCACGGCTCGCCGAGCGGCTGCCGGTCGTCAGCGTGCTGCGGCCGTCACGCGCGTCGGGGGTCGGGGTGGTGCGCACCGACGACGCCCTCGGGATGCGCCTCGCGGTCGGACACCTGCGCGGCCTCGGGCACGAGCGGATCGGGCTGCTCGACGGCGGACGGGCTCCGGGCGCCGCGGAACGACGCCAGGGCTACCGGCGCGGGATGCACGCCGGGCCGGGGCTGCACGAGGTCGTGATGCCCGGCGGCCTCACCGAGCTCGACGGCGCCGCAGCAGCGCGGGCCTTCCTCGGGATGAACACCGCCCGCCCGACCGGGGTCGTGGCGTTCAACGACCGCTGCGCGCTGGGGTTCGTCGACGTCGTGCGGCAGGCGGGGGTGCGGGTGCCCGAGGACGTGTCGGTGGTGGGCTTCGACGACATCGAGCAGGCCGGCTACCCGCACGTCGCCCTGACGACGGTGCGCCAGGACGCCGCCCGCCTCGGTGCCGAGGCCGTGCGCACGGTGACGGCGCGTCTCGACGACGGGGCGGCCGAGCCGACGAGCGCGGTCATCGAGCCCGAGCTGGTCGTCCGGTCGAGCACGGCCCCTCCGCGCACGGGCCGCTCGGTCGCCCGACCGAAACCCTGACGCGCCCGGCCCCACCCCTCTGGCACGTTGGACCCATGCCGACCTACACGTCCTACGACGGGACCGAGCTCGCCTACCGCGTCCGCGGGTCGGGCGAGCCGCTCGTCGTGTGGCCGGGCGGCCCCGCCCGCGACGCCGCCTACCTCGGCGACCTCGGCGGGCTCGCAGCGGCGGGCCGACGCTCGCTCGTGATCCCGGACCCGCGTGGCACCGGCGCCTCGCCGCGCCCCACCGACCCGACCGGCTACGCCGCCACCCACCTCGCCGACGACCTCGAGGCCCTGCGCACCCACCTGCGGCTGGACTCCATGGACCTGCTCGGGCACTCGGCCGGCGGCTCCGTGGCCGAGCTCTACGCCGCCCGCCACCCCGAACGCCTTCGCCGACTCGTGCTCGTCACCCCGGGCACCGCTGCACTCGGGCTCGATGTCACCGACGACGAATGGGACGCGCGGGTCGGGCTGCGTGCGACGGAGCCGTGGTTCGCCGGCGCGAAGGTCGCGCTCGAGGCCGACGACGGCACGCCCGCCACCCGACAGGCGATGTCGCCGTTCCTCTACGGCGCCTGGACCGACGCAGCGCGCCGCCACGCGGCCTCCGACGACGGACAGCGCAACCGCGAGGGCGCGCGCGCCTTCTGGTCCGAGCAGCCGGACCCGGAAAGGACGCGCCGGGCGGTCCGCGCGGTGAGGGCACCGGTGCGCGTCATCGTCGGGGAGCTCG
>JAEWFB010000287.1 GCA_023389095.1 Actinomycetes bacterium | reverse complement strand
GCCGGCTCGACCGTTGCACGCCCGGAAGGACCACCAGCATGCGCCGCATGTCCCTCATCGCCGTCACCGGCGGAATCGCCCTCGGTCTCACGCTCTCCGCATGCGGCTCCAACTCGCTCTCGCCGGGGGGCGGACAGTCGTCCGCACCGGCGGCGGCCCCGACGACCGGCAAGGCCGACCCCGCGCTCGTCGCCAAGCTGCCGGCCAAGATCAAGTCCGCGGGCAAGATCGTCGTCGGCATCGACCCCACCTACGCCCCCAACGAGATGCTCGCCGCCGACGGCAAGACCGTCGACGGGTGGGACCCCGCCCTGTTCACCGCGGTCGCGGCGAAGTTCGGCGTCACCGTCGACTACCAGCCCTCGAAGTTCGACGCCATCATCCTCGGCGTCGACAGCGGCAAGTACGACATCGGCGTCTCGTCGTTCTCGATCAACAACGACCGCAAGGCCAAGGTCAACATGGTCAGCTACTACACGGCCGGCACCCTGTGGGTCGGGCCGAAGGGCAACCCCAAGGGCATCAACCCCGACGACGCCTGCGGCAAGAACATCGGCGTGCAGAACGGCACGACGCAGTTCGACGACATCACCGCCCGCAGCAAGAAGTGCACGGCGGCCGGCAAGCCCGCGATCAACATCCTCCCGCACGACGGCCAGGACGAGGTCACCGCCGACGTCGTCTCCGGCAAGGTCGACGCCATGCTCGCCGACTCCCCGATCGGCCTCTACGCGATCAAGAAGACCGGCGACAAGCTGGCCGAGATCGGCACGGTCTACGACTCCGCCCCCTACGGCTACGTCGTGCCCAAGGCCGAGAGCGACTTCGCCCAGGCCCTCGTCGACGCGCTCAAGGCCGCCAAGGCCGACGGCACCTATGACGCCGCGCTGAAGCAGTGGGGTGTCGAGTCGGGCGGGATCACCGACTTCGCGCTCAACCCGTGAGCCGCGGCCGATGAGCGCCAGCACCGACACCGCGACCGTCGCTCGCGACCCCTCATCCGAACGGCCGGGCCTGATCCAGGCCCGGCCGGTCCGGCATCCCTGGCGGTGGGTCGCCGTCGTCGTCATCGTCATCCTCGTGGCGATGATGATCAGCTCGTTCGTGACCAACGAGCGGTGGAACTTCCCGTTCGCCCTGCAGATCATGAACCAGAACCCCGTGCTCGAGGGGCTCGTCAAGGGCACCATCGTCGGCACGGTCGGCGCCATGATCATCGGCGTGCTCGGCGGCATCGTCCTCGCGGTGATGCGCCTGTCGAGCAACCCGGTGCTGCGCGGCGTCTCGTTCGTCTACACGTGGTTCTTCCGCGCCATCCCCCGCTACGTGCTGCTCAGCATGATCGGCGTCGGCGTGCCCTACCTCTACAACACGCTCGACGTCGGCGTGCCGTTCGGCCAGCAGCTCGGCTCGGCGCTCGGCCTGTCGAGCTCGTTCACCTTCTTCAGCCTCGACCTCAACGCCTTCTCGAGCACGCTGCTCGCCGGCATCGTCGGCCTCGGGCTGTCCGAGGCCGCCTACATGGCCGAGATCGCCCGTGCCGGCATCATCTCGGTCGACAAGGGCCAGGGTGAGGCCGCAGCCGCGCTCGGCATGAACAACGGCCATACGATGCGCCGGATCGTCCTGCCCCAGGCGATGCGGGTCATCGTGCCGCCGACGGGCAACGAGACGATCGCCATGGTCAAGGACACCTCGCTGCTCACGGCCATCCCCGTCATCACCGAGCTCTTCTACCAGACGAGGATCATCGGCACGCGCACGCTCGAGATCATGGCCTCCTACGTCGCCGCGACGGCCTGGTACCTCATCGTGTGCTCCGTGCTCATGGTCGGCCAGTTCTACCTCGAGCGGTACTTCGGCCGAGGCTTCGGGCAGACCCGTGGCCAGGCCCGCAAGGCGCAGCAGCAGCGCGGTACCCGCCCCGCCGGCATGGGAGGTGCCTGATGACCGAGGTGTCCAGCAGGTCGCGCACGGGTGAGGAGCAGCCGCTGGTGCGGGCCCTCAACGTCATGAAGAGCTTCCACGGCAACGAGGTGCTCAAGGGCATCGACCTCAACGTCCACCGCGGCGAGGTCGTCGTGCTGCTCGGGCCCTCGGGCTCGGGCAAGACGACGTTCCTGCGCTGCATCAACCAGCTCGAGTCGATCGACGGCGGGCGCATCTGGGTCGACGGCGACCTCGTCGGCTACCGCGAGCAGGGCGGGAACCTGCACCACCTCACCGACAAGCAGGTCGCGGCCCAGCGCCGCGAGATCGGCATGGTGTTCCAGCGCTTCAACCTGTTCCCGCACAAGACGGCGATCGAGAACATCATGGAGGCGCCGACGCAGGTCAAGCGCGTCGGCCGCAAGCAGGCCCGCGAGCGCGCGCTCGCGCTGCTCGCGCAGGTCGGGCTCGGCGACAAGCCGCACGCCTACCCGGGCGCGCTCTCCGGTGGCCAGCAGCAGCGGGTCGCCATCGCGCGGGCCCTGGCCATGGAGCCGAAGCTCATGCTCTTCGACGAGCCGACCTCGGCCCTCGACCCCGAGCTGGTCGGCGAGGTGCTCCGCGTCATGCGCGAGCTGGCCGAGGGCGGGGTGACGATGATCGTCGTGACCCACGAGATGGGCTTCGCGCGCGACGTCGCCGACCACGTGGTCTTCATGGACGGCGGGGTCGTCGTCGAGGAGGGCAAGCCGGCCGACGTCATCGGCAACCCGCAGCACGAACGGACCAAGTCCTTCCTGCGCCGGATGCGCCAGGAGGAGCAGGAGCTGGAGGAGGCCCGCGCCGGGGCCGCCACCGCCACCGCCACCACGAGCGACGCCGCCGCGTCGGACACCCCACCCGACACGACGCCCGACGCCTGACGCGTCACCCGACGCGTCACCCCCGCTCGACACCGCAACACACCGAGCAGTTGCCAACCCGACCTGGTTATTCCACGCGGAGCTGGCAGCTACTCGGTGTGTTCGTGGTTTCGGGGGGTGGGTGAGAATGGGCGGCATGACGACGGAGTCAGCCGAGCGCCGCCCTGCCCTGCCGGACCACGAGATCCCGACGCTGTCGGTCGACGAGCT
>JAEWFB010000252.1 GCA_023389095.1 Actinomycetes bacterium | reverse complement strand
TCCGACTTCATGACCTGCCCGATGCTCTACCGCTTCCGGGTCATCGACAAGCTGCCCTCGCCGCCCACGCCGGCCACGGCTCGCGGCACCCTCGTCCACGCGGTCCTCGAGCGCCTGTTCGACCTGCCCGCCGCCGAGCGCACCCTTCAGGCCGCCGTCTCCATCGTCCCGCGCGAGTGGGAGCGGCTGACCACCGAGGAGCCCGCCCTGCTCGACCTGCTCGCCGACCGCGACGGCCGCACCGACGAGTGGTTCGCCGACGCACACGCCCTCATCGACACGTGGTTCGGGCTCGAGGACCCGACGCGCCTCGAGCCGGCCGAGCGCGAGCTCTACGTCGAGACCGAGGTCGACGGCCTGACGCTGCGCGGCTACGTCGACCGGCTCGACGTCGCACCCAACGGCGCGATGCGCGTCGTCGACTACAAGACCGGCCGCTCGCCCTCCGAGCACTTCGAGGCCAAGGCCCTGTTCCAGATGAAGTTCTACGCGCTCGTGCTCTGGCGCCTGCGCGGTGAGATCCCCCGCCGCCTCCAGCTCGTCTACCTCGGCAACAGCGAGATCGTCGCCTACGAGCCCGACGAGCAGGACCTCCTCGGGGTCGAGCGCAAGGTGAAGGCGCTGTGGGCGGCGATCGAGCACGCCGCGTCCACGGGCGACTGGCGCCCCAGCCCGAGCCGGCTGTGCGACTGGTGCGAGCACCGGGCGCTCTGCCCCGCCTGGGGCGGCACTCCCCCACCGCTTCCCGAGGACGCCGCGCAACGGGCCGTCGACCCGGCGGCCTCCGGCCTCGTCGACGCCGACGCGTGAGGCCCAGGTCCGGGCGCCCCGGATCCCGGCGCCCACGACACGCACGGGGCGTCCGCTCGCGTCGCGGGCGATGACGACGCACGGGTTAACCTAGCCATTCCAGGGCTCACACGGACGCGGCCAGGCCCAGCGGGCATTCAGGATGCCCCCAGACATCGCCCAGCCCGTCCCGGGACGCTGACCAGGTGGACGCGCCGGTCTCCGGTACCGGCGACCGCAGGGAGGTTGGACATGTGTGGCATCGCCGGCTACGTCGGGCTGAGTGCCGACCCGCAGCTGCTCGCACGGATGGACGCGGCGCAGCGTCACCGCGGGCCGGACGGAACCGGCTCGTGGTCCGACACGGACAACCGGGTCGGGTTCGCCCACCAGCGGCTGGCCATCCTCGACCGTGAGGGCGGCCACCAGCCGATGCAGACCGAGGACGGACGGCACGTCCTCGTCTACAACGGCGAGGTCTACAACCACGACGCCCTGCGCACCGAGCTGGAGGCCCTCGGCCACCGCTTCGAGACGCGCTGCGACACGGAGGTCGTCCTCCACGCTCTCGTCGAGTGGGGGGTCGAGGCGCTCGACCGCTTCGACGGCATGTTCGCCCTGGCCTTCTGGGACGGCGAGACGCGCACGACGCTGCTGGCCCGCGACCACTTCGGCATCAAGCCGCTGCACCTGGCGCGCATCGAGTCCGCGGACGGGCTCGGCTGGCTGTTCGCGAGCGAGATCCGCCCGTTGCTCGCCACCGGGCTCGTGACACCGACGCCCAACGAGCGCACCATCTACCGCTACCTGCGCTTCCGCGTCCACGACGACGACCGCTTCACCTTCTTCAAGGGCATCGAGCGCGTCATGCCGGGCGAGGTCGTGACGATCACGCCGGACGGTCTCGAGCGGGCGTCGTTCACGACGCTGCGCGGTGACCTCCTCGCATCGGCCTCGGACGTCGTCGCCCGCGAACGCCCGCACAGCGCCGAGATCTCCCGCCGCTTCCGCGACGTGCTGACCCAGTCGGTACGCCTGCGGCTGGCCTCTGACGTGCCGGTCGGCACGTCGCTGTCCGGCGGTCTGGACAGCTCGGCCGTCGCGGCCCTGGTGGACGAGCTGCTGCCGGAGCCCTCGGCCCGCGCGGTCGGCGTTCGCCAGCGAACCTTCTCGGCCGTGTTCCCCGGCCACCGCAACGACGAGCGCCGGTGGGTCGACGACGCCCTCGAGGGGCGCACCGACCGCGTCGACCAGCACCTCGTGACCCCGACCGCGTCCGAGTTCGCCGCCGACCTCGTCGACTTCGTGCGCACCCAGGAGGAGCCGGTCGTCTCGTCCGGCCCCTACGCCCAGTACCAGGTCATGCGCGAGGCCTCGTCGCACGTGACCGTCATGCTCGACGGCCAGGGTGCCGACGAGATCCTCGCCGGCTACGTGCCCCAGGCCGTCGTCCACCTGCGCGACCTCGTCCGCCGGCACCCGGTCCGCGGCCTCCGCGAGGCGTTCGCCCACCGCGACGTGCTCCGCGGCCTCGCCCGCACCCGCGTGCGGGGACTGCTGCCCACCGGCCACGACGCGTCCGTCGGCCCCCTCCTGTCCAGCGGGTTCGTGCAGGAGCACCGCCGGGAGACCTACGCCCCCAAGGGCGCCAACGTGCGTGAGCGCCTCGTGAACGACCTCTTCGTCGGGTCGATCCCGTCCCTGCTGCGCTACGAGGACCGCAACACGATGCGGTTCTCGCTCGAGGGCCGCGTGCCGTTCCTGTCCGTCGACCTCGTACGGTTCGTCTTCGACCAGCCCGACGCGTCCGTCGTCGGCGGCGGGTGGAACAAGCGCATGCTGCGCGAGGCCGTCAGTGGCCTGCTGCCGCCCTCCATCACGCGCCGCCGCAACAAGATCGGGTTCACCACGCCCCAGGACGACTGGTTCCGCCAGTCGCCCGGGCTGATGCGCGACGTGTTCACCTCCGAGAGCTTCCGCAGCCGGCCGTGGTTCGACGCCGACGCCGTGGTCGCCGCCTACGACGAGTGGCTGGCCGGCAAGGGCTCCTACGACTCGATGGTGTTCTGGAGGCTGCTCAACGTCGAGCTGTGGATGCGCGAGATCTGCGACCCGGCGGCTGCCGGTTCGACGGAGTCGGCGTCCGGCCGGACCGACGCGGCCTCCCGGCCGGTCGACGCCGAGGCGACGCCCGACCGGGACCTGCCCGTCACGCAGTGAACTCGTCGGCGACCGACAGCGCGTCGTCGAGGATCGCCAGGCCCTCGCGCACCTCGTCGGGAGTGGTCGTGCACGGCGGCACGACGTGCGTCCGGTTGAAGTGCGTGAACGGCCACAAACCGCGCTCCTTGCACGCGGCCGCGAAGGCCGTCATCGGGCGCGCGGCGTCGCCGGAGGCGTTGAACGGCACGAGGGGCTCGCGCGTCTGAGCGTCCCGCACGAGCTCGAGCGCCCAGAAGACGCCGAGCCCGCGGACCTCACCGACGCTCGGGTGCCTGCTCGCCAGCTCGGCGAGACCCGGCCCGATGACGTCGGTGCCGAGCATCCGGGCGTTCTCGATGATGCCCTCCTCGCGGAAGGCGTTGATCGACGCGACGGCGGAGGCGCACGCCAGCGGGTGGCCCGAGTAGGTGAGACCGCCCGGGTAGGCGCGGGTCTCGAAGGAGGCGCGGACCTCGTCGGAGATGACGACGCCGCCGAGCGGCACGTAGCCGGAGTTGACTCCCTTGGCGAAGGTGATGAGGTCGGGCCGGATGCCCCAGTGGTCCACGGCGTACCACTCGCCGCACCGGCCGAACCCGGCCATGACCTCGTCGGCGATGAGCAGGATCCCGAACTCGTCGCACAGGTCGCGCACGCCCTGCAGGTAGCCGTCCGGCGGAACGAGGATGCCGTTGGTGCCGACGACGGTCTCGAGGATGATCGCCGCGACGGTGTGCGGCCCCTCGACCATGAGCGTGTCGCGCAGGTGCTGCAGGGCGCGGTCGCGCTCCTGCTCGTCGTTCTCGGAGTGGAACGCCGAGCGGTAGGTGTACGGGCCCCAGAAGTGGACGATGCCGGGGTAGCCGGGCTCGGACGGCCAGCGACGCGGGTCGCCGGTCAGCGTGATCGAGCCGGCGGTCGCGCCGTGGTAGCTGCGGTAGGTGGCGAGCACCTTGTGCCGTCCGGTGTGCAGGCGAGCCATCCGGACGGCGTTCTCGTTGGCCTCGGCCCCGCCGTTGGTGAAGAACACGGCCGACAGGCCCTCCGGGGCGACCTCGGTGATGA
>JAEWFB010000223.1 GCA_023389095.1 Actinomycetes bacterium | reverse complement strand
GCCGGGCGCGGCGTCCGTGCCGGCGGGGGAGGAGCAGGCGGCAGCTCCCAGCGCGAGCGAGCCGGTGACGCCGGCCAGGAAGACGCGACGGTCGACGCGGGGAGCGCGGGCGGCATCGCCCGCGTCGGTCGCGTCGGTCGTGCGGCCCGTGTCGACGATGTCGGCCGGGTCGGTGTCGGCAGGGTCGATGTCGGGGGCGTCGGGGCTGGGTCCGCCCGCGGGATCCGTGGTCACGCGCGGATGCTTGCGCCCGCCGCTGGGTTTTGGCTGACAGACCACTGATCGCCACGTCGGACGGTCAGAAGATCGCACTGGCGATGTTCCAGCCGGTCCCCACCTGCCGACGCGGGGCCGAGCCCCCGGCGGCCGTCCGCGGGTAGAGCCACAGGACGCCCGCGCGGTCGCGGGCGAGGACGTCGCCGACGCGGTCGCCGTTGACGTCCCCGGCGGAGGCGAGCGCCGTCATGGTGTTCCACCCGGTGCCGACCAGGACCCGTGCCCCGAAGCCGCCCGCGCCGGTCCCGGGGTAGAGCCACAGCCGCCCCGTCGACGGTTCGCGTGCCATGACGTCGGGCCGCCCGTCCCCGGTGACGTCGCCGACGGGCACGATGCTGTCGTACCCGGCCCACCCGGACGCGACCTGGCGCGGTGCCAGCAGGGACCCGCGGCCGTTGCCCGGGTAGAGCCAGAGCGTGCCGTTCGACGCGCGGAGCGCGAGGAGGTCCAGCCGTCCGTCACCGTTGAGGTCCCCCGGGCCGACGATGACGCGCATGACACCCCATCCGGTGCCGAGCCGCAGGCGCGGGACCGTGAAGCCACCCCGGCCGTCGCCCCGGTACAGCCACAGGTAGCCCGTTGCCCGTTCCCGGGCGACGATGTCGAGCGAGCCGGTCCCGTCGAGGTCACCCGCCGTGTCCAGGGCGTCCATGATGTTCCACCCCACGCCGATCTTGCGCCCCGGGAGCAGGCCGCCCGTGCCGTTGCCCGAGTAGAGCCGGAGGGAACCGTCGGTCCACCGGACGACGAGGTCGTTGCGCCAGTCGCCGTCGAAGTCTGAGGTCGAGGCGGTCAGGGTGGATGCGGCGACCGGCAGGGCGGTGAAGCCGTACGGCTCGCACGTGCGGTCGAAGTCGGTCGTCGCGTTCCACCACTGCGAGAGGTAGACCCGTCCGCCCGAGAAGCTCGGCTGGGCGCACCGGTCGAGTGCCTCGTTCGGGTAGTCGAGCGTGCCGGCCGTGGCCCACACCGGCACGCCGGGCAGCAGCCACGAGCCCGTGATCGCCTGCCAGCCGGACGCATTGGAGTACAGGCCGTACGCGTAGCCCCGGTCACGCAGACCGCGCATGAGCCCCTCGACGACGTACCGGTTCTCGATCCGCTGGGTCCACGTGCTCGAGGGCCACGGCTGGGCCGACCGGGGCTCCACGTCGATCCAGACGACCGGCGGCCGCCAGCCGATGCGCGCGAGGGTCGTCGTGGCGTAGGTGGCCTCGGCGTAGCCGGCGTTGGACAGGCGCGCGGCCCTGGTCGTCGTGGACCACGGACCCTGCGAGCCGTACGTCGACAGCTGCGTCGAGGTGGGGAAGCCGGCCATCGTGTATGCGTGGGCGGGCTTGGCGTGGTCGCGGACCCACTGCAGCTGGGAGGCCACGCAGGGGTTCTCGGTGAAGGGCAGCCCGTCGGTGAGCCCGACCACGACGAACTGGGTGGAGTCCGGCGGCATCGGCTGCCCCGCGCCACCGCCTGCCACCGGGCACTGGGGCCAGGAGATGTCGTTGCCGAAGAGGACGGCGGCCCCGGTCGACGGTGCCGTGACCGCGCCGAAGGAGAGGCCGAGCACGAGGGCCGCGAGGACGGCGGCGGCCCGACGTCGGATGCCGGGGCCACCGACGTGGGCCACCGACCGGGTGGGGCGGCGAGCCTCGGCGGGCGCGGAGGACCGGGCGGCGGGGTGGGCGCAGTTCGGCATGGCGATCACTTCCTCCCTCCCAGTGTTGGCCGGCGCGGGGTCGCCGGCGGTGGTTTGTGACCGACGGAGCGCAGGGTCGCGGGGCGCCACTACCCTCGAGGCGTGCGGACGACGAGCGAGCAGGAGACAGGGCGCGAGGGCGCGGACGCGGTGACGCGTGAGATCCGCGTCGCCGTCATCGGGGCGAGCGGGCGGATGGGGTCCGAGGCGGTGCGCGCCGTCGAGGCGGCCGGTGGCCTCCGGCTCGTCGGGGCCTACGGCAGCAGCGACGACCTCGGCGACCTCGGCGGTGCCGACGTCGCGGTGGAGCTGACGGTCCCGGCGGCCTCACCCGGCAACGTGGCCCACTGCGTCGCGAGAGGCATCCACGTCGTCGTCGGCACGACCGGGTGGGACGACGAGCGGCTCGAGACGCTGCGCGGGCAGTTGGCCGAGGCGCCGCCGTCGAGCAGTGGCGCCGGCGTCGGGGTCCTCATCGCTCCGAACTTCGCCGTCGGGGCCCTGCTCATGATGGCCTTCGCGGCCAAGGCCGCCCCGTTCTTCGAGTCGGTCGAGGTCATCGAGCTGCACCACCCGGCGAAGGTCGACGCACCGTCGGGCACGGCAGCGCGGACCGCGTCGATGATCGCCGCCGCCCGCGCCGGCGCCGGCGTCGGGCCCGGGCCGGATGCTACGACCCACGACCCCGACGGCGCCCGCGGCGCTCGCGTCGACGGCGTCCCCGTCCACGCGGTGCGCCTGCGCGGCCTCACCGCCCACCAGGAGGTGCTGCTCGGCAACGCCGGCGAGCAGCTGACGATCCGCCACGACTCGTTCGACCGCGCCTCGTTCATGCCCGGCGTCGTCGCGGCCGTGCGCGCCGTGGCAGACCACCCGGGCCTGACCGTCGGGCTCGAGCACTACCTCGGTCTCGACTGACGGCCGGTCGACGGCCGGTCGACGGCCGGTCGAGCCGGACGTCATGTCCCGGCGGCCGCCCCCGCCGGCGGGTCGAGTGGCCGGACCGACGCGGCACCACGCGCCCCAGGGGTCGAAACC
>JAEWFB010000212.1 GCA_023389095.1 Actinomycetes bacterium | reverse complement strand
GTCGGCGAGACCGCCAAGGCCAACCCCGACGTCAAGTTCGCCATCGTCGACGACTCGTCGCCCGACTCGGCCGGCCCGAACGTCGACCAGATCACCTTCGCCGAGGAGCAGGGCTCCTACCTCGTCGGCGCGGCCGCGGCCCTCAAGACCAAGACGAACCACATCGGCTTCATCGGTGGTGTCCAGACCGACCTCATCAAGAAGTTCGAGGCGGGCTACGTCGCGGGCGCCAAGGCGATCAAGCCGGACGTCAAGATCGACATCAAGTACCTGACGCAGCCGCCGGACTTCTCGGGCTTCAGCTCGGTCGACAAGGGCAAGGCCGCTGCTGATGGCATGTACCAGGGCGGCGCCGACGTCGTCTACCACGCAGCCGGCGGTTCCGGCGGCGGTGTGTTCACGGCGGCCAAGGCGGCCGGCAAGTGGGCCATCGGCGTCGACTCCGACCAGGCCAAGACGGCCCCGGCCGACGTCCGCGACGTCATCCTGACCTCGATGATCAAGAAGGTCGACGTCGGTGTGTACGACTTCATCACCGCGGTGAAGAACGGCACGTTCAAAGCCGGCAACCGGGTCTTCGACCTCAAGGCCGGCGGCGTCGACTACGCCACGACCGGTGGCCACATCGATGACATCAAGGCCAAGCTCGACGAGCTCAAGCAGAAGATCATCTCGGGCGAGATCACGGTCCCGAAGTCCTGATCGCCTCGTTCTCGACAGGGGAGCGGCCGGTGCGGCCGTACCTCTGGCCGGCCCGGGCGACGCGTGTGCGTCGTCCGGGCCGTCGCATCTTCCCCGAGTTCCCCTCCCGGCACGTCGTGGCGCGTTAGGTTCGCCAGTGCTGGTTGAATACTCGACCGATGCCCGCGTCGAGGCGGGCCCGCATGAGGAGTGTGTGTCATCGTCACCAACGAGTCCGTGACCGGGGGCGCGCCCGGCGAGCCTCCGGCGGCCGTCCACCACGGCGCCCCGGCCGTCCGGCTCGAGGGCATCACGAAGCGCTTTCCGGGCGTCGTCGCCAACAAGGACATCGCGCTGACCGTCGACAAGGGCACGGTCCATGCGATCGTCGGCGAGAACGGCGCCGGCAAGTCGACGCTCATGAAGATCCTCTACGGGGTCCAGCAGCCCGACGAGGGCACCATCGAGGTCGACGGCCAGGCCCGCCAGCTGCGGTCGCCCTCCGATGCCATCGAGGCCGGCATCGGCATGGTCTTCCAGCACTTCCAGCTCGCCGACAACCTCACGGTCCTCGAGAACGTGGTCCTCGGCGCGGAGAAGCTGCACGGCATCGGCGACACCGCCCGCACCAAGATCCGCGAGCTATCCGACGCCTACGGCCTCGGCGTGCGTCCGGACGCGCTGGTGGCCGACCTGGGCGTCGGCGCACGCCAGCGCATCGAGATCCTCAAGGTGCTCTACCGCGGCGCCCGCATCATCATCCTCGACGAGCCGACCGCGGTCCTCGTGCCGCAGGAGGTCGACGAGCTCTTCGAGAACCTCCGCGAGCTGAAGTCCGAGGGGCTGACGGTCGTGTTCATCTCGCACAAGCTCGACGAGGTCCTCAAGGTCGCCGACGCGATCACCGTCATCCGGCGCGGCACCACCGTCGCCGAGGTCGACCCGTCCGGCGTCACGCCGCGCCAGCTCGCCGAGCTCATGGTCGGTTCCGAGCTGCCCTCGCCCTCGACCGAGGAGTCCACGGTCACCGACACCCCGCTGCTGACGATCGAGGACACCTCGTTGGCCGACCCCGCCGGAGGGCGCGCCCTCCTCGAGGACATCGACCTGACGATCCACGCCGGGGAGATCGTCGGCATCGCCGGCGTCGAGGGCAACGGCCAGGCCGAGCTCGTCGAGGTCATCATGGGCATACTCGAGCCGTCGAGCGGGCGCATCCTGCTCGGAGACGTCGACATCTCCGACTGGCAGGTCCGCGAGATCCGGGAGGCCGGCATCGGCTACATCCCCGAGGACCGCCACCGCCACGCGCTCCTGCTCGAGGCGCCGCTGTGGGAGAACGTCATCCTCGGCCACCAGACCGAGGCCATCAACGTCACCGGTCCGCGCGGCATCCTCGTCAACGCGAGCGCGGCCAAGCGCGAGACCGAGACGATCGTCGAGGAGTTCGACGTGCGCACGCCCTCGATCAACGTGACCTCCGGGTCGCTGTCGGGCGGCAACCAGCAGAAGCTCATCATCGGCCGCGAGATGCGTCGCAGCCCGCGCGTGCTCATCGCCGCCCACCCGACCCGCGGCGTCGACGTCGGCGCGCAGGCCGCGATCTGGGACCACATCAAGGCGGCCCGCCGCGACGGCCTGGGCGTCCTGCTCATCTCGGCCGACCTCGAGGAGCTCGTCGGCCTGTCCGACACCATCCGCGTCATCCTGCGCGGGCGCCTGTCCCACGAGTTCGACCCGGACACCGTGACCCGCGAGGAGCTCGGCGCCGCCATGACCGGTGCGCACACCGCAACCACCGACGCGAACAGCGGGACTCCCGCCACCGACGCGTCCGCCACCGACGCGCCCGCCGCCACCGACGCGACAGCCGACGCTCCCGATGCCGGCACCCACGACGAGGGGACGACCCGATGACCGCCCGCCTGGACGTCCGCCGCATCCTCATGGCGATCGCGGCGCCGCTCCTGTCCATCGTCGTGGCCGTCGTGGTGACGAGCATCATCCTGTACGTCGCGGGCGACCCCGTGGGCGCGGTCTGGGCGCAGCTGTTCAAGGCTCCGCTGCCGCGGCAGGTCGTCGCGATCATCAACGCCGCCTCGGTCTACTACCTCTCGGCGATCGCGGTGGCCATCGGCTTCCGGATGAACCTGTTCAACATCGGTGTCGACGGCCAGTACCGCGTGGCCTCGTTCGCCGCGGCGCTCTTCGCCGGCCAGGGCTACCTGCCCGGCTGGCTCAACATCATCGTCGCGATCATCGTCGCGATGGCCTCCGGAGCCGTCTGGGCCGGCATCGCCGGCGTGCTCAAGGTGACGCGTGGCGTCTCCGAGGTCATCTCCACCATCATGCTCAACGCCATCGCGACCTTCCTCGTGGCCTTCCTGCTCGGCAAGACGGCCGAGAAGGTATCGGGCAGCAACGCCACGAACACGAAGCCCCTGCCGGCGGACTCGCGGGTCCCCGGCATCTCGCTCGACGGGATCATCGCGACCCCGAGCAAGGTCTACGGCCTCGTGCTGCTCGCGATCTTCGTCGGCGTCCTCTACTGGTTCGTCATCAACAAGACCCGCTTCGGGTTCGACCTGCGCACGACCGGCCGCTCCGAGTCGGCGGCCGTCGCGAGCGGCGTCAAGGTCAAGCGGATGGTGCTGACCTCGATGCTCATCTCCGGCGCCGCGGCCGGCCTCGTGGGCATGCCGCTGCTCTTCGGACAGGACTACGTCTACGGCGACACCGTCCAGGCCGGCCTCGGCTTCGCCGGCATCGCGATCGCCCTGCTCGGCCGCAACCACCCCGTCGGGATCGGCTTCGCGGCGCTGCTGTGGGCCTACCTCGACGCGCAGGGCAACGGCCTGCAGATCAGCGCCGGCGTCAGCGACCGGCTCGTCCTCGTCATCCAGGGAGTCATCGTGCTGTCCGTCGTCATCGCCTACGAGGTCGTGCGTCGCGCGAACGTGGCCCTCGAGCAGCGTCGCGTCGCCAGCGAGCTCGCCCGGCAAGCCGGCGCCCCGACGGAAGGAGCGGTGGCATGAGCGCCCCCGTCATCACCGAGACCGCTCCCGCCGTTGCCCCGGTGGCCAAGCGCAGCGGGCGACCCCGCTGGTTCTGGGTGGCCGTCGTGCTCGGCGGCATCGTCGTCGTCTCGACCGTCCGGGTCATCACCGGCGCCAACGACATCGACTCCTCCGGCGCGCTGATGGCCGCCATCGGGCTGGCGATGCCCATCGGCCTCGCGGGCCTCGGCGGCCTCTGGAGCGAGCGCGCGGGCGTCGTCAACATCGGCCTCGAGGGGATGATGATCCTCGGGACGTGGGGTGGCGCGTTCTTCGGCTACCACTACGGCCCCTGGGCGGGCATCCTCGGCGCCATCCTCATGGGCGTCGTCGGGGGCGCGATCCACGCCCTCGCCACCGTCGTGTTCGGCGTGGACCACATCGTGTCGGGCGTGGCCATCAACCTGCTGGGCCTCGGCGCCGGCGCGTACCTCGCGGTCCGCACCTTCACCAGCCTGCCGGGCGGTGGCCCGACGCAGTCCCCGCCGCTGCAGCAGTTGCCGTTCCTGTCGGTCCCCGGGGTCTCGGACCCGCTCGAGACCCTCGAGCAGAAGCACTGGTGGCTCGTGTCCGACCTCGCCGCGCTGGTGCGTGCCGCGACGACCAACCTCAACGTCCTGACGCTGATCGCCGTGCTCCTGCTCGTGCTCACGTGGTGGGTGCTGTGGCACACGTCCTTCGGCCTTCGGCTGCGCTCGTGCGGTGAGTCGCCGGTGGCGGCCGAGACCCTCGGCATCAACGTCTACCGCTACAAGTTCACCGCGGTGCTCGTGTCCGGCGGCCTGGCCGGGCTGGCGGGTGGCTTCCTCGTGCTCGTGGCCAGCAACCTCTACCGCGAGGGTCAGACGGGTGGCCGAGGCTTCATCGGCCTCGCCGCGATGATCTTCGGCAACTGGCGGCCGGGTGGTCTCGCCGGCGGTGCGGCCCTCTTCGGCTACACCGACGCGATCCAGCTGCGCGGCGGCGGCGACGTCGTCCGCGCCTACCTGCTGCCGATCGCCCTCGCCCTCGTCGCCTGGGGCGTCTGGCAGTTCGTCCGGCGCCGGCAGGGCAAGCCACTCACCGGGGTGCCCATGGTGGTCATGGGTGTGCTCGCCCTCGGCTGGTTCCTGTCCGCGCCGAGCGTCCCCGACGAGTTCACCGGCATGACGCCCTACGTCGCGACCCTGCTCGTCCTCGCCTTCGCCTCGCAGCGCCTGCGGATGCCGGCCGCCGACGGCGTCGTGTACCGCAAGGGCGAGGCCCAGTGACCGACGTCGACTGGGAGGCCCTGCGGCGACGCGCGGTCGAGCTCATGGAGCGCGCCTACGCGCCGTACTCGCACTTCCGGGTCGGGGTGGCGGGGCTCGTCGACGACGGACGCGTCGTGGCCGGGTGCAACGTCGAGAACGCGGCGTACGGCGTCGCCCTCTGCGCCGAGTGCGGCATGGTCTCCGAGCTGCACGCCACCGGCGGTGGCCGTCTCACCCACGTGTTCTGCGTCGGGGGAGACGGCCAGGCGCTCATGCCCTGCGGGCGCTGCCGCCAGCTGCTCTGGGAGAACGGCGGACCCGACTGCCGGCTCATGACACCCGAGGGCGTGCTGCCGATGTCGCAGGTGCTGCCGCAGGCGTTCGGGCGGGCCGACCTCGACGCCGCTGGGAGCTGACGCACCTCCGGATCCGTCGCAGGTCTCGGCCGCCTCGATCGACCCGGCGCAGGTGTGCCGGCGGGTGGTCCAACGGCGCGCTGGAGCCGTCGAGTGGGCCGTGACGCGTACGCGTGACCGACGCGTCCGGCGCCCAGGGCCATCCGCTCTGCCCGTGGCGGAAACGGCCGGGCCTGCTCCCGTGGGCCCGCGGCTGGGGAATGATGGGCGCGTGAGCGAAGCCTTCGATGCCGTAGACGTCATTTCCGCCAAGCGCGACCGGTCCGAGCTGACCGACGCACAGATCGACTGGGTCATCGACGCGTACACGCGTGGCGTCGTCGCCGAGGAGCAGATGTCCGCGCTCGCGATGGCGATCTACCTCAACGGCATGAGCGCCCGCGAGATCGCGCGCTGGGCCGACGCCATGATCCGCTCGGGGGAGCGGCTCGACTTCTCGTCGCTCTCGCGCCCGACGAGTGACAAGCACTCGACCGGTGGCGTCGGCGACAAGATCACGCTGCCCGTCGCCCCGCTCGTCGCGGCGTGCGGCGTCGCGGTGCCGCAGCTGTCCGGGCGCGGCCTCGGCCACACCGGTGGCACCCTCGACAAGCTCGAGTCGATCCCCGGCTGGCGTGCCGACCTGTCGAACGAGCAGATGCTGGCCCAGCTCGAGGACGTCGGTGCGGTGATCTGCGCAGCGGGGTCCGGCCTGGCGCCCGCCGACAAGAAGCTCTACGCGCTGCGCGACGTGACCGGGACGGTCTCGTGCGTGCCCCTCATCGCCACGTCGATCATGAGCAAGAAGATCGCGGAGGGGACCGGCTCGCTCGTGCTCGACGTCAAGGTCGGCTCGGGCGCGTTCATGAAGGAGCTCGGGCAGGCGCGCGAGCTCGCCGAGACGATGGTGCGCCTCGGCACCGACGCGGGGGTCAAGACCGTCGCCCTGCTGACCAACATGAGCACGCCCCTTGGGCTCACGGCCGGCAACGCCCTCGAGGTGCGCGAGTCGGTCGAGGTGCTCGAGGGTGGTGGACCCGACGACGTCGTCGAGCTGACGATCGCGCTGGCGCGGGAGATGGTCCAGGCCGCCGGCGTCGACGTCGACCCGGCCGACGTGCTCAAGGACGGACGCGCGATGGACGCGTGGCGCAGGATGATCTCCGCCCAGGGGGGAGACCCGGACGCGCCGCTGCCGACCGCCAGGGAGACCCACCACGTGCTCGCTCCTGCCGACGGCGTCCTCGTCGAGCTGGACGCCCTGGCCGTCGGCGTCGCCGCCTGGCGCCTCGGCGCCGGCCGGGCCCGCAAGGAGGACCCGGTGCAGGCCGGCGCCGGTGTCGAGATCCACTACAAGCCGGGGGCGACCGTCCGAGGGGGAGAGCCGCTGCTCACCCTGCACACCGACGAGCCGGAGCGCTTCGAGCGGGCCGTCGCCGCGCTGGACGGCGGCATCCTGGTGGCCCCCGAGGGGTCACGGCCGGTGCTCGACCCCATCGTCATCGACCGCATCGCCTGAGCGGGTGGCCTGACCGGATCGCGTGCTCTCCCAGCGGTGGACGGGTATGTCCACCGCTCGGGGGAGGCGGATTTGTCTTCGCCCGGGTCCACGGGCTAACGTTTACGACGTCAGCCCGACAGGGAGGAACGGACGCCGAGGCGGCCGGGTCCCGGGGCCTGACACCGATGGGAAACCCGCCCTGATGGACGGGGGCCGTCGGACCCGCCAGACCCTCTCCGGAGGGTCGCGTGAGGTGCCTCTTCGGAGCGGCTCGCGAGTTTGACTCAGGTCGAGGCGGCGGGTAAGTTTGAAGGGTTGCCCCGGAGGCCGCGCCTGCGTTGGTGGGTGTGGTTGATGGTGTGTGTCTGATGCTTGAGAACTCAACAGCGTGTCAAAAATCGATGCCAATACCTCGTCTCGAGGGGCCGGCGTGTGACTGGGTGTCCTGTGTGGCGTCTGGTT
>JAEWFB010000162.1 GCA_023389095.1 Actinomycetes bacterium | reverse complement strand
CTCGGCCAACCGGTGGGCGCTGCAGCACCTGCTCGAGGGCACGCCCCTCGAGGACCTCGTCGACGCGCCCTTCGACTGGCGGCCCGGCTGGGACTACACGGTGCCCCCGGCGCCCCTCGCCTGACGCGTCGTCACCCCGTCGATGACCTGCGGCGTCGGCGCGTGGTCGGCGGTGGCGTGTGCCCGCACTAGACTCCTGTCCTCGTGGCACTCACCATCGGAATCGTCGGTCTCCCCAACGTCGGCAAGTCGACGCTCTTCAACGCGCTGACCAAGAACAACGTGCTCGCCGCGAACTACCCGTTCGCGACGATCGAGCCGAACGTCGGCGTCGTCCCGCTGCCCGACAGCCGGCTCGGCGCGCTCGCCGAGATCTTCTCCTCCGAGAAGATCCTCCCGGCCACGGTGAGCTTCGTCGACATCGCCGGCATCGTGCGCGGCGCGAGCGAGGGGGAGGGGCTCGGCAACAAGTTCCTCGCCAACATCCGCGAGGCCGACGCCATCTGCCAGGTCGTGCGCGCGTTCGAGGACGGCGACGTCGTCCACGTCGACGGCAAGGTGAGCCCGGCCGGCGACATCGAGACGATCCACACCGAGCTGATCCTCGCCGACCTGCAGACCCTCGAGAGGGCCGTGCCCCGCCTCGAGAAGGAGGCGCGGATCAACAAGGACAAGAAGGCCGCCCTCGAGCTGGCCCAGACCGCGCAGAAGGTCCTCGAGGAGGGCCACACCCTGTACGCGAAGGGCCCGGCCGCCGGCGTCGACCTCGCCGAGGCCAAGCCGCTCGGCCTGCTGACGACCAAGCCCTTCATCTACGTCTTCAACCTCGACGAGGACCAGCTCGCCGACTCCTCGCTGCAGGAGTCGCTGCGCGAGCTCGCCGCGCCGGCCGACGCCGTCTTCCTCAACGCCAAGCTCGAGATGGACCTCATGGAGATGGAGCCGGACGAGGCCCTCGAGATGCTCCAGAGCTTCGGCGCCGAGGAGTCGGGCCTCGACCAGCTGGCCCGCACCGGCTTCCACACCCTCGGCCTGCAGACCTACCTCACGGCCGGGCCCAAGGAGTCGCGGGCCTGGACCATCGGCAAGGGCTGGACCGCCCCGATGGCCGCCGGCGTCATCCACACCGACTTCCAGCGTGGGTTCATCAAGGCCGAGATCGTCGGGTTCGACGACCTCGTCGAGGCCGGTTCGATGAACGCGGCCAAGGCCGCCGGCAAGGTCCGCATGGAGGGCAAGGACTACGTCATGCAGGACGGCGACGTCGTGGAGTTCCGCTTCAACGTGTGACCCTCCGGGGGCACGTGCGCCTGGGCCCTACAGGTGCAGCGTCGCCTCGATCTGGGCCACGGTCGCGGCGGCGATCTGCTGGTGCCCGGCCGCGTTCGGGTGGTCCCCGTCGGGAGCGAGGTAGTGGGTCTCGTCGTAGGTGTAGTCCGGACCCTTGAACGCCTTGCGCAGGTCGACGTAGGTCGAGGACGTCGCGGTCGCCGTCGACCTGATGACGGCGTTGACCTGGTCGGTGACGTCGGTGGCTGCGGCGACGTAGGCATCACCCTGCGCGGCCGCGTACTGGCCACCCAGCCAGACGCTCCAGTAGTCCAGGAGCACGACGAGCACCGGGTGCCCGGCCGCCAGCTCATGGACCCGGGCGACGATGGCGGTGAGGTTCTTCTGCACCTCGGGGACGGCCGGCTGGTAGCACGCGACCGAGGTCCCGCACGCGTCCGAGTAGCCCACGTCGTTCGCGCCGATCTCGATCTCGACGACGTCCGAGGTGCGGACCCGGTCGATGACCGACGAGTCCGACTGGAGCTGGGCGAGAACGTCGCTCGTGGTGTAGCCGCCGACGGCGTCGTTCGCCACCGTGACGGTGCGGTCCGGGGGTGCGGCGAGGTCGTCGCCGGACAGCTCGGGGTAGGGCGTGCAGCCGCAGTTGCTGCCGGCGGGCACGGAGTCGCCCAGGGCCTCGATCGACCAGGTTCGCGACGCCGACGCCGACGTCCCGGACGCGGTGGCGGCGTCGGCGGCAGACGGGCTGCCCGGGGTGTTCGGCGGTGACGCCGAGCACCCCGCCGCGAGAAGTCCCACCAGGGCCAGTGCCACGACGTGGCGAGTCGGCCGACGCGCGCCCACGCGGGCAGTGTAGGCCCGCTGTCTGGCCCGACGCTGGGACGTCGCAGGCGTCGCGGTGAGCCGTTGCGCAGCCCGCGGGCGACGGCGTCTGCGCGGGCGGCCGGAGGGTGTGCCCGTCCGGTGCTGACTGAGGTATGACTCGAAACGCACTGTCGTGCAAAGGGTTTCGACGACTTCGGTAGATCCTGATACCAGCCTGTGAGCCATCTGTTGCGGGGTCGCATGCGCATCCCTATGGTGGGAAAGCGCTTTCCAACACAACACACGCACAGCTGCACGTGCCACACAACAAGGGAGTTGGTGTCATGAGAACAGCAGGACGCTTGGGTTCGACCGTCGCGGCACTCGTCGCCGCGACGCTGCTGACCACCACCGTCGGGACCGACCCGGCACAGGCCGACCGTGGCCGACCACGCGACGTGCATCCGGCCCTGGCCAAGGACCTCGTCGCCTTCTACGACTTCGACCACCCGGTCGCCGGCGACGGCGGCGCGGAGTCCGACCTCGGCCCGTCCGGGACGAGCATCCGGCTCGTCAACGGCGGGGCCGCGATGCGGGTGCCCGACCGCGCCTACCCGGGCAGCGGCAACGCGATCCAGACCCGGCAGGTGAACCCGACCGTCGCCGGCAACGACGACTGGAAGGCCGGGACCTGGTCGGACACCGGGGTCAGCACGCTGCGGGCCTTCAACGGCGCGACCGGGGCGACCCTGATGGGCTGGTTCAAGGTCGACATGGACGGGCCGGCGCTCAACTCGAACACCGCCGGCGCGACCGATCGGTACAACGCGATCGGCCTGTCCGGCGTGCTGACCGGCGACTCGGAGGGTCACAACGTGCGGGCCCTGCTCGAGCTCATCGACGTGGGCGGCGAGCTCAAGCTCGTGGCCCTGGGGCGGAGGCTCGACGGTGGCCTGTCCCAGACGTTCGCGGCCAGCCAGGACTGGCGCACCATCCTCCCGCGAGGCCAGTGGGTGCACCTGACCGCGACGTTCGACTTCACCACCGGGACGATGGCGCTCTACCGCAACGGTCGTCCGCTCGAGGGCTTCTACACCCGCTCGGACGACCCGTGGCGCCTCTCGGGTGCCGACCCGAAGACGACGACGGCCACCGACCCGCGCGGCATCAAGATCGGCGGCAGCTTCCCGCAGAACACGCGGGAGCAGAACCCGTGCGACTGCCGCATGGACTCGCTGATGTTCCTCGACGCGCCGGTCTCCGCGGCCGACGTGCGCAAGCAGTACGAGTTCATGACCGAGTGACCCCACGACCGCAACGACCCGCAACGACTCAGGAGGAATCCGTGCCCAACCGCACCACGAACCCACCACGCCGTCGCCTGCGCGCGCTCGGGGTGTCCATCGCCGGCGTCGCGATGGCGGCCACGCTGGTGGCCGCACCCTCGCACGCCGCAGACGTCATCAGTGACCCCATCAAGGCGATGCCGTCCCAGTCCCGGCTCGGGCTGGTGCTGAGCGAGTACGCCTCGTTCCCGCAGTCCACCCCCAACCCGCCGCCGACCGACCAGCGCCTGGTCCGCACCGCCCGCCTCAACACGATCATGGAGGTGCCCGACGGCTCGGGTCGCCGTGCCGTCCCGGACCTCAACGGCAACCTCTACCTCGTCCGCGACGGCAAGCCGCACGTGTACCTCGACGTCGCGGCCGCCTTTGCGCCCCAGTTCTTCTCGGGCCGCGGCCTCGGGCAGGGCTTCGGCTATGTCGCCTTCGATCCTCAGTTCCGGACCAACGGCAAGTTCTACACGATGCACACCGAGAACGCCGCGACGACGACGGCAGTCCCCGACTACGCCCAGCCCAAGACGATCTACCACGGCGTCGTCACGGAGTGGACTGCCAAGGACCCGTCGGCCGACACCTTCTCGGGCACCCACCGCGAGGTGCTGCGGATCGGGTTCGCCGGCCAGATCCACGGCATCCAGGAGATCAACTTCAACCCGACCGCCGAGCCCGGCGACCCCGACTACCGGCAGCTCTACCTCGCCGTCGGTGACGGAGGCATGGGCTTCAACAACGGCGACCCGCAGAACATGGCGATGCCGCACGGCAAGCTGCTGCGCATCGACCCGAACGGTCACAACTCCGCCAACGGTCGCTACGGCATCCCGGCCGACAACCCGTTCGTCGGCCGCCCCGGCGCGCTCGGGGAGATCTACGCCGTCGGCTTCCGCGACCCGCACCGCTTCAGCTGGGACCGCAACACCGGCCGGATGTACCTCGGTCACATCGGTGAGCACGCGATCGAGTCGATCTACGAGGTGCGCGCCGGCGACAACATGGGATGGAGCGAGCGCGAGGGGTCGTTCGTCTTCGACAAGACGACGACGAACCCGTGCGACAAGCTGCACCCGCTGCCCGCGGACGACGCGAAGAACGGCTACACCTACCCCGTCGCCGCCTACGACCACGACCCGGCGCCCGGCTGGGACTGCAAGAGCGACGTCGGCGTCGCCGTGGCGGGAGGCTTCGTCTATCGCGGGGCGGCCATGCCCCAGCTGCGCGGGAAGTACGTCTTCGGCGACCTCGTCGACGGACGCGTCATGTACGCCGAGACCTCGCAGATGCAGCGCGGCAAGGGACTGGCGACCATCCACCAGCTGGCGCTCTACGACACCGCCGGCAACCTCGTGACGATGCGCGACCTGTCCACGCCGGGCTCGGTCGGCGACCCGAAGCGCGTCGACCTGCGGTTCGGCACCGACGCCGCCGGGGAGCTGTACATCGTCTCGAAGGCGAACGGCAGGATCTGGAAGGTCACCGGCAGCAAGGTCGTCGCGGACGGCGCTGTCGGCGACACGACGCTCCGGCCCTCCCCGTCGCTGTCGGACTGGACGCCGATCACGCCCTCGAAGTGGCAGTTCACCAAGGACGAGGTGATCCTCGCCCAGGCCGGTGAGAGCCGGCCCGGTCCGCGTCGCCCGTTCGAGTACGCCGTGGTGAGCAAGGGCGCGCCGTGGTCCTCGGTGGACATCGAGGCCGAGGTCCGCATCGACACCCCGGTCGACGTGACCAACCGCGACGTCATCATCGTCTTCGGCTGGCAGTCGGACACGAAGTTCTACTACGCGCACCTGTCGACCGACAACACGATCTACCCGCACAACGGCATCTTCAAGGTGAACGACGCGGACCGTGAGCGGATCGACGACCAGTGGAACGGGCGGTCGCGCGGGGCCAACCCGAGCATCACCGACGCCGACTGGCACAAGGTGCGCGTCGTGCACCGGCCGGGAACCGGTGAGATCGCCGTCTACGTCGACGGGCGCAAGGACCCCGTGCTCACCGCGAGCGACAAGACCTTCACCTCCGGGCGCGTCGGCTTCGGCTCGTTCGACAACGAGGGGAGGCTGCGCCGGCTCACCGTGACCGGCACCCCGGCAACCTGACCACGTCGAGACGTCCAGTCACCTGGACGCCGGCGCGGCCCGCCGTCGCACCCGCGACGGCGGGCCGTGCGCACGGGGTGAACCGGCGGGATGGTAGCGCCGGAGGGGCCGTTGCGCGCGTCGGCGAAGTGACCGGCGGGTAGGGGTTGCCTCTGGTGGCCGGCGCCACTTGGATCGGCTCACCACGACCGTGGAACCCTTTTCGCCGAAAGGT
>JAEWFB010000101.1 GCA_023389095.1 Actinomycetes bacterium | reverse complement strand
CGAGCTCGCGCTGCAGGCCCGTGACCGCGTCGCCGCTGGCACCCTGGCGCAGCACCGGCAGGATCGAGTACCACGTGTCGTCGCCGACGACGCCGTCGACGGTGAGGCCGTGCGCGGACTGGTAGGACCGCACGGCCGAGTCGGTGCCCGAGCCGAAGATCCCGTCGGCCGTGACCGACCGGCCCGAGGCCCGCAGCATGTACTGCAGCGTGCGCACCGCCGAACCGCTGCTGCCGTTGCGCAGCACGGGCAGGGCCGTCTCCGTGGTGCCACCGCCGGAGCCCCCCGTGCCGTACTTGGCGAGGACGTCCTTGGCGTAGGCGATCCGCTGGCTCGTGGCGCACGTGCCGCACCGTTCGAACGTCTGCATGAAGACGGTCGTGGCGGTGTCGACGCTGGAGGAGGCCCTCAGGTCGGCCAGGCCGTAGCCGGAGAACGTCGTCAGCTCGTACCAGGTGAAGTCGAGCTGACCGCCGAGGTCGTAGCGGCTCCGCGCGCTCTTCGCGACGTACCAGACGACGTTGTCGCCGGCGTCGTGGTCCCAGCGGCCGCCCTCGCTCCACTGGGCGATCCCCATGCCCGGACCGCCGGCCTGGTCGGCGTACGGGTTGATCGGGCTGCCCGACTCCTGGATGAGGTTGCCGACGATGCCGGCGGCCTGGTTCTGCGTCAGGCCCTTGCCCACGAAGTAGTCGAAGGCGATCTGGTCGTTGCTCGCCGCCGACGCGCTCGGAGCCACGGCGACGCCGAGGACGAGCACGGCGACCGCCGCGAGGAGGCCGGACAGCGCCCGGCGGTGGTTCGCCATCGTCCGCTCCCCGCTCAGATGCCGCACTGGGACGCGCTCCACGTCTGGCCGGATCGGATGTCGACGTGGGTGTGGTCGGAGTGGCCGGGGTATCCCGGGCCGAAGATGCCGCCCATGCCGGCGTAGCGGGCGTTCTGGGCGATCGTGCACAGCGTCGTGCCGCCATCGGCCGGCACGAGGTCGAGCGCCGTTCCGTACGTGTGCTGCCCGCCGCCCGTGCCGCCGACGGACGCGTCGCACGCCTTGTCGCGGAAGCCCGACGTGACGCGCAGCGGGTGGTCGCCCATCCGGTGCCGGAGCGCCTCGGCCCGCCACATGACGCGCTTGAGGTTCTCCCGCGCGGTCGCCAGGGACACCGACCCGTTTCCGTTGAGGCCACGGCCGCAGTTCTCGCTGGCCTCGGCGTAGCCGAAGTGGATCGGCGTGCAGTCCGGGTCCTGCAGCGCGTAGATCGTGGAGAACGTGGCCGGTCCGGCGACACCGTCGGCCGCGAGGCCGTAGGCGGACTGGAAGTTCCGGACGGCCGTCGTCGTCTGGGCGCCGTACTGGCCGTCGATGGCCATGTTGACGCCGTAGCCGGCCCAGCCGGCGACGCGGATCTGCAGCTGGCTGACGTCCGAGCCGGACGTGCCGCTGCTCAGCGTGCGGCTCCACGTGTAGCACTCGTCGGCGTGGGCCGCGGGGGCGGTGGCAGTGACCGTCGCCGTGGCGACGGTCACCCCGCCGGCCGCGAGGGCGAGGGCCGCGAGAGAGCGGGCGAGTCGTGAGGTGCGCATGTGCGGGTCCTTTCCTGGGTTGCCGTGTCCCTGCACCTCGCAGCGTGTCCGATTCGTCCCGTCCCCGCGCGGCGAGCCGATGGGGAGAACTCCCCACCGCGCTCACCCGGTGAGCGCCACGCGCGCCTCCTCGGCCCGCTCCACCACGTGGTCGACGATGCCGAACTCGACCGCCTGCCGGGCCGTGAGCACCTTGTCGCGGTCGGTGTCGACGCGCAGCTGCTCGATGCTGCGTCCGGTGTGGCGGCAGAGCACCTCCTCCACCTCCGCGCGGACGCGGAGCAGCTCGTCGGCCTGCAGGGCCAGGTCGCTGACCGTCCCCTGCCCACCGGCGGACGGCTGGTGGAGCAGGACGCGCGAGTGCCGCAACGCGAAGCGTCGTCCCGGCTCGCCGGCGGCGAGGAGCACCGCCGCGGCCGAGGCCGCCTGGCCGAGGCACCAGGTGGCGACCGGCGTCGGCACGTACTGCATCGTGTCGTAGATCGCCATGAGCGCGGTGAACGAGCCGCCGGGGCTGTTGACGTAGAGGGAGACCTCGCGCTCCGGCGCGACGTCGGCGAGGTGGAGCAGCTGGGCCATGACGACGTTGGCGACGCCGTCGTCGATCTCGCTGCCCACGAAGATGATCCGCTCCTGGAGCAGCCGGCTGTAGATGTCGAAGCTGCGCTCGCCGGCCGGGGTGCGCTCGACGACGTAGGGGATCGTGTAGCTCATCTCAGGCCCACCTTCCGCTCGACGCCCATCGGTCGGACGTCGGCGAGCGAGGCGACGACGTGGTCGACGATGCCGTAGGCCTGCGCCTCCTCGGCACTGAACCAGCGGTCGCGCTCGCTGTCGAGGGTGATCTGCTCGACGCTCTGGCCGGTGTGCCCGGCCTGCAGCTCGTTGACGCGGCGCTTGACCGCCCTGAGGTTGTTCGCCTGCACCTCGACGTCGGCGGCGGTGCCCTGGATGCCGGCGGACGGCTGGTGCATCATGATGCGCGCGTTGGGCAGGGCGAACCGCTTGCCGGGCGTGCCGGCGCCGAGGAGGAACTGGCCCATCGACGCCGCGAAGCCGAGCGCGAGCGTCGACACGTCGTTCGGGATGACGCGCATGGTGTCGTAGATGGCGAGGCCGGCGGTGACGGAGCCGCCCGGGCTGTTGACGTAGAGGCTGATGTCGCTGCGCGGGTCGCGTGCTGAGAGCAGCAGCAGCTGAGCCGTGATCCGGTTGGCGATCGGGTCGTCGACCTCGGCGCCGAGGACGATGATCCGCTGGTGGAGCAGCTGCATCGACAGGTGGTCGTCCAGCGCGGCTGGTGCAAGTGATTCGGTCATGACCCCAGCGTGTGGCCGCACGCACCGGCCGGAGGCGCGGCTCTGCCACGGGCGAATTCGCCCCTGGCGGACCGATCACCGGGGGTCGGGGCCTGCGCCCCGGTAGGTTGCCCTGCATGGAAGCCGACGTCGTCGTCGTGGGAGCCGGCCTCGCCGGGCTCGTCGCCACCGCCGAGCTCGCCGACGCCGGCAAGCGGGTGGTGCTCGTGGACCAGGAGGGCGAGCAGTCGCTCGGGGGCCAGGCGTTCTGGAGCTTCGGGGGCCTCTTCCTCGTCGACTCGCCGGAGCAGCGGCGGCTCGGCATCAAGGACTCCCTCCAGCTGGCGACCCAGGACTGGATGGGCTCGGCGCAGTTCGACCGCGACGAGGACTTCTGGCCACGCAAGTGGGCCGAGGCCTACCTGCACTTCGCGGCGGGCGAGAAGCGGGCCTGGCTGCACGAGCAGGGCCACCGCCTCTTCCCCGTCGTCGGGTGGGCCGAGCGCGGGGACGGCCGGGCGGACGGGCACGGCAACTCCGTGCCGCGCTTCCACATCACGTGGGGCACCGGCCCCGGCATCGTCGAGCCGTTCGAGCGGCGGGTGCGCGCCGGCGTCGCTGCCGGTCGCGTCACGCTCGCGTTCCGCCACCGCGTCGACGAGCTCGTCGAGTCCGGTGGCGTCGTCGGCGGCGTCCGGGGCGCGCTGCTCGCGCCCGACGACGCGCCGCGCGGGCGCCCGACGAGCCGCGAGGTCGTCGGCGACTTCGAGATCACCGCCCAGGCCGTCGTCGTCACGAGCGGCGGCATCGGCGGCGACCACGACCTCGTGCGCCGGGCGTGGCCCGAGCGGCTCGGCGCCCCGCCGGAGCGGATGGTCGCGGGCGTGCCGGCGCACGTCGACGGGCGGATGCTCGGCATCACCGAGGCCGCGGGCGGGCGGGTCATCAACCCCGACCGGATGTGGCACTACACCGAGGGCCTGCGCAACTGGGACCCGATCTGGGACAACCACGGCATCCGCATCCTGCCGGGCCCCTCGTCGCTGTGGGTCGACGCGACGGGCCGGCGCTTCCCGGCGCCCTACTTCCCCGGGTTCGACACCCTCGGCACCCTCGGGCACATCATGCGCACCGGCTACGACTACTCGTGGTTCGTGCTGACCCAGAAGATCATCGAGAAGGAGTTCGCCCTCTCCGGCTCGGAGCAGAACCCCGACCTCACGGGCAAGGACGTGCGCCAGGTGCTCGGACGCGTCCGGCCCGGCGCCCCCGCGCCCGTCGAGGCGTTCAAGCAGCACGGCGAGGACTTCGTCGTGGCCGACTCCCTCGCCGACCTCGTCCGCGGGATGAACGCGCTGACCGGCGTGGACCTCGTCGACGAGGCGGCGCTGCGGGCGACGATCGTGGCGCGCGACAACGAGATCGCCAACGACTTCGGCAAGGACGCCCAGGTCACGGCCATCCGCGGCGCACGGAACTACCGCGGCGACAAGCTGATCCGCGTCGCGACGCCCCATCGCCTGCTCGACCCGAAGGCCGGCCCGCTCATCGCGGTGCGGCTCAACATCCTGACCCGCAAGACGCTCGGCGGGCTGGAGACCGACCTCGCGGGGCGCGTCATGCGGGCCGGCGGTGAGCCGCTCCCGGGCGTCTACGCGGCCGGTGAGGTGGCCGGTTTCGGGGGCGGCGGCATGCACGGCTACAACTCGCTCGAGGGCACCTTCCTCGGTGGGTGCCTCTTCAGCGGGCGGACGGCCGGGAGGGCCGTCGCAGCAGCCCTGTGACGCCAGCCCATGGCACCGGTTCGGCGACTGCGACGCGGCCCCCGCGGCTCTAGACCCGGCCGCTCGCCGCGGCCCGCCGACGACTCAGGGCGTCCACGCTGGCCGCGATGAGCAGGACCAGCCCGGTCACCATGAAGACCCGGCCCGAGGGCTGGTTGAGCAGCGACATGCCGTTGTCGATGACGGCGACCACGAGGCCACCGATGATCGCGTTGACCGGTTTGCCCTTGCCCCCGAACAGGCTGCAGCCACCGATGACGGCCGCGCCAACGGCATACAGCAGGGTCGAGGAGCCACCCGTCGTCGGCGACACCGAGTTGTCCCGGCTGGCCAGGAGCACGCCGGCGACGGCCGCCAGTGTCGAACAGATGATGAAGCACGACAGCTTGACCGTCTGGACACCGATGCCGGCCCGCCGGGCCGCCTCGGTGTTACCGCCGACGGCGTACACGTGCCGGCCCCACGACAGCCGTCCCAGGGCGACACTCGTGATGATCAGCAGCACGAGCAGGACGACGACCACGATCGGCACACCCTTGAGCGAGGTCACGATGATGTTCTTGCTTCGCTCCGCGCTCAGGTACCAGGTCGCGAGGCCGAGGAGGACGGCCAGCGCCCCGATCTTGAAGGCCCAGACCGAGAGGGCGTCACCGGTGAGCCCGGCCGCGCGGCGGGCGACCGACCGCCGGTAGGTCAACCCTCCGTAGACGACCATCCCGACGACGTACAGGGTCCAGCCCAGCCAGATCGGGAGGTTGCTGTTCATGATCGCGAGGATCGTGTCGTCGCGGTAGGGAATCGTGCCGCCCTCGCCGATCAGCACCAGCAGCAGGCCCTGGAGCCCGAGGAACGCGGCGAGCGTGACCACGAACGACGGAATGCCCAGGTATGCCACGAGCAGGCCGATGCAGGTGCCGATGACGACACCGGTCAGCAGGCACGCGGCGAGGGCCAACGGCCAGGGCCAGCCCTGGTTGGTCATGAAGATGCCCATGACGGCCGCCGACGTCCCGGCCGCATAACCGGCCGACAGGTCGATCTCGCCGAGCAGCAGCACGAAGACGAGGCCCATGGCGATGACGATCACCGCGGCGCTCTGGTTGATCAGGTTGGCGATGTTGAACGCGGTCGGAAAGGTCGACGGGCGCAGCGCCGTGAAGACGAGGATCAGCACGATCAGGCCCGCGACGGCGGGCAGCGCGCCGACGTCGCCACCGCGCACCTTCTG
>JAEWFB010000079.1 GCA_023389095.1 Actinomycetes bacterium | reverse complement strand
CGTCGGGTCCCTGGTCCGGGACCGTCGGCTCTCGCTGCCAGACTCACCGTATGCCGTCAGCAGCCGACCAGACCTCCTTTCGCGACGCGGTGTTCGCCACACGAGACCCGCACCAGGACGCCGTGCGGTTCGAGGGCACCGACTTCACCGGGGCGCGGGCGGGCGGGTTCACCTTCCTCGAGTGCTCGCTCGTCGACGCGTGCCTCGACGACGCCCACCTCGAGTCCTCGCGCTGGTCGGAGTGCGAGTGGGACCGCGTCCACGGCGTCGGCGTCAGCCTGCCCGAGGCGAGCCTCGTCGAGACGACCCTCGACGGCTGCCGGCTCGGGGCCGTGTCGGCGTGGAGCTCGACGTGGCGCGACGTCACGGTGCGCGGCGGCAAGATCGACTTCCTCAACCTGCGCGGTGCCAAGCTCAAGGACGTCACGTTCCTCGACTGCGTCGTCGTCGAGCTCGACCTGCAGGAGGCCACCATCGACGGGCTGACCTTCGAGGGGTGCACGCTGCTCGAGCCGTCGTTCGGCCGCGGCACGTACAAGGGCCTCGACCTGTCCGGGGCCACCCTGCGGGCACCCCACGGTCTCGCCGGCCTCAAGGGGGCGACGCTGTCGCGACCGCAGGTCATCGACCTGTCCGACGCGCTCGCGGCCGAGCTCGGCATCGTCATCGCCGACTGAGCATCGCCGACTGAGCACCGCCGACCGGGTGGCGCCGACCGGGTGGCGCGGTAGGGCCGTCGGTGCGCTCCTCGTGCGTCAGCTCAGCTGGTTGGGCTTGCCGCGGCGCAGGGCCGCGGTGGCGGCGTCCTTGGCCCGGCCCTTGACGCCGACCTTGTCGTCCGGGCGGATCCGCTTGGTGAGGTCGGCGCGCGCGACGAGCGTCGACAGCGGCAGGTCGGCCGCTGGGTAGACGCTGACGGACTCGTCGGCGCTGAAGACGACCCAGTGCGCCCGGTCGCCCTTGTAGACCTTGAGGATGCTGCCCTCGGACAGCGACGTCGCGTGGGCCATGGCCTGCCGGCGGGCCTTCTCGCTCGAGACGGCCTTGTTGATGGCCTCCTTGGCCGGCTCGCGCAGCGCCTGGGTGGCCACCCAGATCTGCGGTCCGTACTTGATGCCGAGCCGGACGCCCTGGCCGATCACCTTGCCCTTGCCTGCCATCGCGTCAACTCCTCCTGCCCGTCGCCGGGCCGATCGATCCGTCCGCGCGGGGCCGTTGCCTGGCTCCCGCGGGCCGTCTGCCCCAAACCCTAGTCTGAGGACATGGACACTCCGGACTCCTCGTACCCGCCCGCGGCCGACACGAGCGACGCGTCCACGTCGCCGCAGTGGCGACGCGTCGACTATGCGGGCGAGGGCCTCGACGAGTCGCAGGTGGCGGCCTCGCCCTACCTGCAGGCGCGCGCGTGGGTCGACGCCGCGGTCCGGGCGGCCCACGAGCGTGACGACGTGCCCGAGCCGATGGCGATCTCGGTGGCCACGGTCGACGCGTCGGGCGTGCCCGACGTGCGCACGGTGCTCATGCGCTTCTTCGACGAGCGTGGCCCGGGCTTCGTGACCAATCTGGGTTCGGCCAAGAGCGAGCAGCTGCGGGCCAACCCGGGCATCGCGGTGTCGCTGACGTGGCCCTCGCTCTACCGCGCGATCCGGTTCCGGGGCCGGGCCGAGCTCGTGGGCCGCGACGAGGTGGAGGAGTACTTCTCCTCGCGGCCCTACGGGTCGAGGCTGTCGGCGTGGGCCTCGGACCAGTCGCGTCCGGCCGCCGACCGGGCCGAGCTCGAACGGCGCTGGCAGGAGGTGCTGGACCGCTTCCCCGACACCAGCAGCGACGCCGACGTGCCCGTCCCCGACTTCTGGGGCGGCTGGCGCGTCGTGTGCGACGAGGTCGAGTTCTGGGCCGGCCGGGCCAACCGCCTCCACGACCGCATCGTGTTCCGCCGCACGGGTGAGGGCACGCTCGCCGACGCGTCGGCCTGGACCCGTTCGCGCCTGCAGCCCTGACCCGCGCCCACGCGCCGGACCCGGCCCTGGATACGGCGTTGCACACGGAACAGGGCGGCCCGGCTGACCGGACCGCCCTGCCTCACTCCTGAGTGGAGGTTGGGGACGCGACTATCGCGTGGCCACCTCGCACGTTCCGGAAGAGATCACTTCTCGGACCACCTCCTTCCGTTGTCGATGCGACGACCGTACGTCCGCGCCGGAAGGTGGGCAAGGCCCTTTCCACCGGGCGGCCGGAGGCCTGGCGCCCGACGCCGGAGGCCAGCAGCCCGACGCCGGACGCCTGGGGCGCGGACGGTCAGCCGCCGACCTCGGCCTCCGGGGCGACGGCGGTGGCCGGCAGCGGGGCGGCGACCGACCCGTGCCCGCCGCCCCCGGCCCGGCCGAGGCCCGCGGCATCGGCGTCGGGGGTGCCGGGGTCAACGGGGTCCTGGGCGCCCTTGGTGCCCCCCGAGTCCGAGGACTCCTCGGGCAGGCTGGGCACGAGGGTGAGGCGCGTGAACCCCCGGGTGCGTCGACCGGCCGCGACGACGACGAGGGCGGCTGCCATCTCCAGGTGCACGGCCCAGGACCAGAGCGCCCCGAAGAGCACCTGTCCCTGCCGGAACCCCAGCGCGAAGACGACGGCGAACACGGCGGCCGCGATGAACCCGACGGCCCAGACCCGGGCGCCGGTGAGGTACGGGAACCGGTCCTCGAACCGGGCCGACTCCTCGGTGGCGAAGCGCGGCATGAAGGCGACCCACACGAGCAGCTGCATCGTCTGCAGGAACGCGTAGACCGTGAGCAGGCGCAGCCCGAGCACGCCCGACGCGTCGCCGGGCAGTGCGGCGGCGGCAACGAGGGAGCGTCCGTCGCCGACGACGCTGCGGACGATGCCGGGGTCGCCGGTCAGCCACGTGTCGACCGCGCCGGCGAGCACCACGGCGGGCAGCAGCAGCCCCCACGCCAGCTGGACGCCGCGGAACAGGCGGCGCTCGCGCGCTCGGGGCAGGCGGGCGGCCCAGTCCCAGACGAAGACGAGCACGACGAGCTGGTGCAGGTGCAGCAGCGCGAACGCGTAGTGGTCGGGCCACACGAGGGAGGCGGCCGCGAGCAGCCCGGCGACGACGTACGCGGCGATGCGACGGCGTCCGTGCAGTCCCACCCGGGCCACGAGCGCGACGACGCAGAAGCCGAGCACCGCCTCGGCGCGTCGGGCCTGGGCCCCGAACAGGTGCTCGGCGAGCCGGAGCAGGCTCGTGCCGGCCAGGAGCACGGCGAGGCCGCTGACGACGTCGCGGCGGGCGATGACGGGCAGACGGCCGACGAGGTAGCGCAGCTCGAGCAGCACGGCGAGCGTGCCGAACAGGATGAGGCCGATGACCGCCGTGGCCACGGGGGAGGCGAGCGCGACGACGAGAGCGGTGGCTGCAGCCACCGCCAGGGCCGCCGTCGCCCGCTCGCTCGTCGTCACCGCCCCATCGTTCCGTCGGCCGGAACGACCCGGCCACCCGAGTAACCCGATCGTTAGGGTCCTGTGGCGTGACCGAGACTCAGGGGGACCCGAAGGACGGGCCGGGGCCCGAACCGCCGCATATCGGACGGGAACCCGGACATCTCGCCGCCGCCTCGGCGGGGGAGCCGGTGCGCCTGCGCGCCATCGCGCTGTCGGCCTACGGGCCGACGCTGCTCGGCTCGACGGGCGCGGGCGCGGTGGCTCCCATCATCGCCGTCTCGGCCCGAGAGCTCGGCGCCTCCGTCGGCGTCGCGGCCCTGCTCGTCGGGACCCTCGGCATCGGGCAGCTGCTCGGCGACCTGCCGTCCGGGGCGCTCGCGGCGCGCATCGGTGAGCGGCGCGCGCTGCTCGTGGCCGCGGTCGTCGAGGCCGTCGGCATGGTCGTGGCGGCGCTGGCCGGCTCGGTCGCCGGGCTCTTCGCCGGCGTGCTCGTCATCGGCCTGGCCGGTTCGCTCTTCGGGCTGGCCCGGCAGGGCTACCTCACCGAGGCGGTGCCGGTGGCGATGCGGGCCCGGGCCCTGTCGACGCTCGGCGGCGTGCACCGCATCGGCTACTTCCTCGGCCCGTTCGTCGGCTCGCTCGTCATCGCCCGCTGGGGCATCGAGTCGGCGTACGTCGTCGGTGGCGTCGCGAGCGTGGCCGCGTTCCTGCTCGTGCTCGTCGCCCCCGACATCACCGCGGGCCACGACGCGTATACGGCCGGCCCGGGAAAGCGGGGTGTCGGGGGTCGAGCCCCCGCCCCGCGGTCGGTGGCATCGGTGCTGCTCGAGCACCGGCACGTCCTCCTGACGCTCGGCACCGGCGCGATGTGCGTGGCGGGGGCGCGCGCGATCCGCGAGGCGCTGGTGCCGCTCTGGGCCGAGTCGGTCGGGTTCAGCCCGGCGCAGACCTCGCTGGTGTTCGGCGTCGCCGGCGCCGTCGACATGCTCCTGTTCTATCCCTCGGGCTGGCTCATGGACCGGTACGGACGGGTGGCCGCAGCGGTACCGAGCATGCTCGTGCTCGGCCTCGGCATGGCGCTGCTGCCGCTCGCCACCTCGCTCGTGGCCGTGACGGCCGCCGCGACGGTGCTCGGCATCGGCAACGGCCTCGGCGCCGGGCTCATCATGACCCTCGGGGCCGACGCGTCACCGGCCGACGGCCGCGCCCAGTTCCTCGGCGGATGGCGCCTCTGCGCAGACCTGGGAAGGGCGGCGGGCCCGCTGGCGTTGTCAGCCCTGACGGCGGTCCTGACCCTCGGCTCGTCCGCCGTCGTCCTCGGCGTCGCGGCGCTGCTCGGTGCGGGATGGCTGCGCATCTGGGTGCCGCGGCACGACCCGACGCGACCCCTGCGAGGTCGTGGCGCCGGCGCCGCGGGAGCGGAGGCAAGAGGGGCGACGCCCGAGGCGTCCTGATTCTGAGAAGGTATGACCGTGACGGACCTGATCGACACCACCGAGATGTACCTGCGCACCATCTTCGAGCTCGAGGAGGAGGGCATCGTCCCCCTGCGCGCACGCATCGCGGAGCGTCTGGGCCACTCCGGCCCGACGGTGTCGCAGACCGTGGCCCGCATGGAGCGCGACGGACTCGTCGCGGTCTCCGGCGACCGGCACCTCGAGCTGTCCGAGCACGGCCGGCTCCTCGCCACGCGCGTCATGCGCAAGCACCGGCTCGCCGAGCGGCTCCTCGTCGACGTCATCGGCCTCGAGTGGGAGTACGCCCACGACGAGGCGTGCCGCTGGGAGCACGTCATGTCGGAGAAGGTCGAGCGCAAGATCCTCGGTCTCATCGAGGGCGGCCTCGAGTCGCCCTACGGCAACCCGATCCCCGGCCTGCATGAGCTGGGCGTCCCCGACGACGCGGCCGGGGGCTTTCTCACCGGGCTCACCGCCCTGACCACGGCGGCGGGAGCGGAACCGGCCGTCGTGACGATCCGCCGCATCGGCGAGCCGGTGCAGGTCGACCCGGAGGCACTGGCCCTGCTGACCTCCGCCGGCGTGCTGCCGGGGGCCCGGGTCCGCGTCGTGCGTGAGGGCGGCCGCGTCGTGGCCGTGAGCGAGGCCCCCGACGCCGGTGAAGGCGTGTCGCTGCCCGACGAGGTGGCCGTCCACGTCTTCTGCCAGGCTGCCTGACCGTCCCTTCGGTCCCGATTGTGCTGCACCTGTGGGGAATTGGGATGGCCTCGGGTGATCCGAGGAAAAATCTGTTGAATTCGGGGGGCTCTCGGGATGACAAGTCGCGCGGATCTTGGGTAGCGTGAGCCCCGCTCGCTCTCCCCGTCGGGCGAGTGCCACGGGTCGAACCGCCTAATCCTGCCATCGACCCGGGGCCCCTGCACGAACCGCATGGCAGGAGCGGGGGAACCACCTTCGGGCGTCTCCGGACGTCCTCGGGGTGAAGCCCTCCGTGGACCGCAAGGTCCGACTGAAGGCCGGGCGAGCAGCACCTCATTCCGCCCGAACCCGACAGCTCACCTCGTAGGCGTCGAGAGGTCAAACGTGGCTCAGAACGTTACCGGGCGCCACCGCGCCCCCGGCCGTTTCAACGCGGTCGCCGAGCTCAAGCTCATCGCCAAGGAGTCCGCTCAGCCCGCCGTGAAGGGTGCCGCGATCGTGGCCGCCTCCGGTGGTCTCGTCGCCACGTTCGCCGGTCCGGCGAGCGCTGCCGACGGCTCGAGCACCGCGGCGCCGTCGGTCGTCGGCCCCCAGGTCGGCACGCTCACGGCGGGCAACGCCCTGTCCGCGATCGGCTACGCCAAGCCGGCCGCCAAGCAGGCGACGGTCAAGCCGGTCGTCATCACCGACGTCACGGTCGAGAAGGAGCGCGCCGCCGCCAAGGCCGCCGACGATGCGCGCCAGCAGGCCGCCTCCCGCGCGTCCCGCTCTGCCGCCCGCCCCGCCCTCGACCCGGCGCCCACGGCGTCCGGCATCGTCGGCATCGCCCAGTCCTACTTCGGCGTCCCGTACGTCTACGGCGGCACGAGCCCGTCGGGCTTCGACTGCTCGGGCTTCGTCCAGTACGTCTACCGCCAGGCCGGCGTCTCGCTCCCGCGCACCGCGTCGGCGCAGCAGGCCGCGACGACCTCGGTCAGCAACCCGCGCCCCGGCGACCTCGTGTTCTTCGGCTCGCCCGCCTACCACGTGGGCATCTACGTCAGCCCCGGCGTCATGATCGACGCGCAGCGCCCCGGCACCACGATCGGCTACCACTCGATCTGGACCACGCCGTCGGGCTACGGCCGCGCCTGATTCGCGGCGGCAGCACGCCACGCCTCTCCGTCGCGCCCCCGCCCGTCCAGGGTGGGGGCGCGACGTCGTTGCGGGCTCGCCCACGCGGCCTCGCCAGCCGGCCTCGCCAGCCGGCCTCCTGCCGGCCTCGGCCCCTCCGCCACCCGATGTCGCGCGTGGTTGGATGAGGTGATGACCGTCCAGCCTGCTGCCGAGTCCACGACCCTCATCGAGCTCGACGTCTGGGCGGACCTCGTGTGCCCCTGGTCCTGGATCGCCAAGCGTCGGATCGAGGCGGCCATCCACGCGTTCGAGCGCCCGCACGACGTCACGGTGCGGTTGCGCGCCTACGAGCTGGACCCCGAGTGGCCGCCCCGGCGCAACGAGCCGGTGCCCGACCAGATCGGCTCTCGTCCTGACGAGGAGGCCGCCGCCGAGCGGGCCCTGCGCGCGCACGCCCACGAGGTGGCCGAGGCCGACGACCTCGTCTTCGACCTCGACTCGGCCGTCACCGCCAACAGCTTCGACGCACACCGGCTGGTCGCCCTGGCGCGCGAGCTGGGCGGCCCGGCGCTCCAGTCGGCCGCCGTCGAGCGGTTCTTCTCGGCGCACTTCCGTGAGGGCCTGCCGCTGGACGAGCCGGAGGTGCTCCAGCGACTCGGTGCCGAGTGCGGAC